>CBCPNC010000066.1:0-9992 GCA_965120425.1 uncultured Opitutia bacterium | reverse complement strand
AATTTCCCGCCTTTTTCAGTTGGAGAAACTGGGCGTATTGGTTCTGTAGGACGTAGAGAAATTGGGCATGGAGCATTAGCAGAACGTTCTTTGTTGCCTGTTATCCCCTCAGAAGAAAATTTCCCGTATACAGTTAGAGTAGTGTCTGATATTTTAGAATCAAATGGTTCTTCTTCTATGGCTAGTGTGTGTGGTGGATGTTTAGCCTTAATGGATGCTGGTGTTCCGATTAGTGATATGGTAGCAGGAATTTCTATCGGTTTAGTTACTAGAAAAAATAAGGATAATGAAATAGTGGACAGTGTGTTGTTAACAGATATCATCGGAACAGAAGATCATTTTGGAGACATGGATTTTAAGTTATGTGGAACTCGAAAAGGAATAACTGGAGTTCAGCTTGATTTGAAAATTGATGGATTGCCATTAGAGTTAGCAAGGAAAGCAGTTTTTCAGAGTAGAGATGCAAGATTGAAAATATTAGATATAATGTCTGCTGTTCAATCAGAACCAAGAAAAGAATTAAGTGCTAGTGCCCCAAGGATCAGTGTTTTGAAAATACATCCTAGTAAAATTGGTGCATTAATCGGGCCTGGAGGAAAAACTGTAAAACGCATTACTGATTTAACTGGTGCTAAGATTGATATAAGTGAAGACGGTGTGGTTTCCATTTTTGCTAATAGCCAGGAAAATTTAGATTTTTCAGTAAACGAAATCAATGCAATTGTTTGTGACATCGAAGTAAATAAAGTCTATCGTGGTGTTGTAAAATCGGTAAAAGAATTTGGTGTGTTTGTTGAATGTTTGCCTGGTAAAGAAGGTTTAGTGCATGTTTCTGAACTTGCTGATTTTCGTATTGAAAACCCGGAAGATGTGTGTAAGATCGGGGATGAAATTATTGTTAAGTGTATTGGTGTGGATGATAAAGGTCGTGTACGTTTAAGTCGACGTGCTGTTATCTGTGATGCTAAAAAGATTCCATATGTTAGTTCACTCACACATGGCTTAGAATACAGTAGAGAGGTAAAAAAACATTAAGTTATTGTTGCGTTTTTTGTAAGACAAAGTAAAAGAAAAGAGAGCATTTAAGAATGGTTAAAAATTTGACTAAGAAAGAAATGATAGAGTCTGCTTATAAACAGACTCAGTTATCCCGGGTAGATATTAGTGCCATTTTGGATATTTTTTTAGATACTTTATTTAATGCATTAGTAACAGGGCGTAATGTTGAGTTTAGAAATTTTGGGGTTTTTGAGCAGCAAATTCATAAAAGTAGGGTAGGACGTAATCCTAATAATCCTTCTCACACTGTAGTTATTCCTGAACGACGAGTAATAAAGTTTCGTGCAGGTAAGCAATTATTAATTGCGATTAAAAATAATGATCTTAATCATTCATAGTGTTCTTAGTTTATGGAAGTTTCAGTTTGTATTCCAGCACGTTTGAATTCTTCACGTTTCCCGAAAAAAGTTTTAGCAGATCTTTGTGGAAAGCCTGTTTTGCAACACGTTTTTGACCGAGTGTGCACATGCTTAAATATTGATCATATTTATATATTGTCGGACTCTGAGGTTATAAAAAATACTGCTTTAGAGTTTGGAGCGAATGTAATTGAAACAAGTGATAAATGTAATTCTGGTACTGAGCGCATTGTGTCTGTGTTGGACAAAATTGAAGGTGATTTTATAATAAATGTTCAAGGAGATGAGCCGTTTTTCGATATTGGGATAATCGAACGTATCTTGGTAAAATCAAAAGAAAGTAAAGCAGACGTTTTTACTCCAATATTTAAGTTCAAGAATATGTCTGATGTTAGTGATCCAAACTATGTAAAAGTTGTTATTAATTATGCTGGTCAAGCGTTGTATTTTTCCCGAAGTGTAATTCCATTTGTACGTGATGAAAGAGATTCTTCTAAGTGGATGGATTATGCTAGTTATTATGGGCATGTCGGGATTTATGGATATCGACGTTCCGTATTAGAACAGTATAATTTAATGAACCCTTCAGAATTAGAGTATATGGAAAAATTAGAGCAATTACGCTTTTTAGAGAATGGATTTGTTGTAGATACTGTAGAAACTTTGAATAAAACGATAGGGATCGATACTCCTGAAGATTTAGAAAAAGCACGTCAGTTATTGGAAGGGAAATAATAATTTAAAGCGAAATGGCAGAGTTTGCTAAAAAACTATTACAAGTAGAGTACGACGCTATTAAAAAAGTCAATGAGCTCCTTGATAATAATTTTGATCATGCGGTTGAAATTATTTTATCCCATGATGGAAAGGTTGTTGTATGTGGAATAGGGAAATCTGGACATATCGCTCGTAAGGTAGCAGCAACTTTTTCAAGTATTGGGCAGCAAGCTGTTTTTTTGCATCCTGCTGAAGCAGCTCACGGGGATCTTGGAGTATATTCTCCTGGAGATCCAACTATTATTTTTTCTAAGAGTGGTGCTAGTGATGAAATTTTGAAGTTAATTCCCACATTAAAAATGTTTCAGTCATCTATTATTGCAATTGTTGGAGATATAAAATCTCCAATAGCCGAGGCAGCAGATGTTGTTATTGATATTTCATTTGCAAAAGAAGCTGATCCATTAAATATTGTCCCCACAACGAGTGCAATTGTAAGCTTAGCTATTGGTGATGCGTTTGCTGCAGAAATTATGGGAATAAGGGGAGTGTCTAAGAAAGATTTTGCTCGTTATCATCCAGCTGGGCAGCTTGGAAGGAATTTATTATTGCGTGTGTCAGATGTCATGCATAAGCTTAGTAAGTGTGCTTGCGTTTCTGAAAACGATAGTTTACGTAAAACAGTTATTGAGATGACGAATTTTCCATTGGGTGCTGCTCTAGTCTTAGATAAAGATTGTAAGTTGTTGGGGATCATTACTGATGGCGATATTAGGCGACTACTACAGGGTGAAGTAAATATTGATGAATTACGCGTGAAAGATGTTATTGTTAATGATCCAGAAACTGTTAGTAAGGATGCTAGTTTAGGGGAAGCTATTGCAATTATGGAAAATCGTAAATCTCAAATCTCGGTGTTGCCGGTTATTGATTTCTGTAATGAATGTGTTGTTGGATTAATTCGTTTACATGATGCTTATAAGCATGATTGATTGTTAGTTATTTGTTTAATTATACTAGTTGTACTGAATCCATTCAAGAATGGTACAAAATAAATTTTAGCTTGTATTGTTTGCAATGCTGAACGTTCAGATTTATTTAAGCTTTCCAGTGTGTAATCTCCTGATTTTACATATACATCAGGTTTAAATGACAAAATTTCATTAGTTAGAGTTGAATTTTTAAATAAAAAGATACCATTTACATCTTCTAATGCAGAGAGTATATAAGCGCGAATGTCTTCATTGAATATTGGTCTTTTATCTCCTTTAAGCTTTTTTACACTAGTATCAGAATTTAAAGCTATCCATAAAGAATCCCCATATGCTGCTGCTTGGTGAATTGAGTAAATATGTCCTGCATGTAATAGATCAAAACAGCCGTTAGTTAATACAACTTTCTTATTTTGATTACGCAAGTTTTCTCGGATTTTACAAGCTGATGCTAGGTCAAATAGTTTAGTAGAGTTTAATGTCATATTGAGCTTAATAGCTTTTGAAGTTCCGCTTCTGGATTTTCAACACATTCCTTGTTTATCAATAATTCTGTCAAATTTGTTGAAGGTAGTTCAAATTTAAAGTTACGAAATATTAGTTCCAAGATTGTAAGTAATCCACGAGCGCCAGTTTGTTCTTTAGATGCACGTTTAGCGATTTCAATTATTGCATCTTCAGTAATTGATAATTTTATCCCATATCCTTCGAAATCTTCAACATATTGTTTTAAAATTGAACCTTCAGATGAAATTAAAATATCATGTAAGTCATTAGCATTTAATGTCTCACATGACACGCGAACTGGTAAACGGCCAGCAAATTCAGGCTCAAATCCAAACTTTATAAGGTCTGCAGTTGTTGTTTGTTTTAAAAAATTATATGAATCATCTTCGGGTTGTTTAAGTTGAGTAGAATTAAATCCAATACTTCGTATTCCGATGCGTGTTTTAACTATATCAGAGAGTTTATCAAATGCACCACTTGCTATAAATAATATATGTTTTGTATTTATGCTTGTTGTTCTTTTATTATCAGACATTGTCATAGCTGCTTTTATTTGTGCCATGACATCAGTTTGACTAAATAAACTTACTTCGCTTTCCTCCATTAATTTGAGTAAGTTTATTTGCACACCTCGTCCTGAGATATCACGATTATCACTGTTAGCAGTAGTTGCTATTTTATCAATCTCATCGATAAATACGATACCATATTTTGCGATCTCTGCGTTACCGTCAGCTGCCTTTACTAAATCGCGAATCATTTCGTCAACATCACTGCCAATATATCCAGTTTCGGAAAATTTTGTTGCATCCACTTTGACAAAAGGTACCCCTATTAGTTTTGCAATATTTCTAATTAGGTATGTTTTCCCAACTCCAGTTGGTCCGAGTAACAGTACATTTTGTTTATTGTATTCTTTTTTTTGTGCTTCCTGATTATTTAGACATTTTTTTACATGATTAAAATGATCACAAATAGCGACAGATAAGACTTTTTTGGCATCATTTTGCTTTATTACGAAGCGGTCCAGATAAGATTTAACATCATGTGGTTTGAGGTTAAAATTTTTTATTTTTTGTATAAATTCATCTGTTGCACTACTGTCTTGCTCTTGCTGTTGGAAATCCTGTCCAATGCTCATTGGCATCAGATTAATTTTTCCAATTGATGAACTGAAAATATCATTAAATTGTTTCTTTAAATCATCAAAAGCAGAATTATTTTTATTTGATTCGTCATCCATTTTTAATTGCTAGTAATTGTTGATTCATTTTGTCCAATAGGAATTAATTGTGGTTCATTGTTGCTTCTTGTTTATTGTCTTTTTTCCCCCCTACTAGGTTTAGAATTGTTGCTGTCGTGGTTAATATTTGTTGTTTTTTGTGGGGAGGTTTTAATGGATTAATGAAATCCCCATTTTCAATAAGTTCATAAACATATTTTCCATCAATTGTTTCGTATTTTAATAATGCTTGGGCAAGTTTTTCCAGGAGAGATAACTTTTCTGTCAAAATTTGACGAGCGTGTTTGTATTCTGTTTCAACTATTCCTAAAATTTCATTGTCGATTTTTGTAGCTGTTTCTTCGCTATAATTTTGAGTCCTGGAAATATCACGACCTAAGAATATATGGTCTTGATTTTCACCATAGGCAACTGGTCCTAATATACTCATTCCCCAGTCACATACCATTTTTCGGGCAGTTTTAGTAGCTTGTTTTATATCGCAAGATGCTCCTGTTGTAATTTCTCCGAATATAATTTCCTCTGCAACACGTCCACCCATCGCACAACAAATATCGGCAAGTAATTGTTTTTTTGATCGGTTAACTATGTCTTTGACCGGGCTCATCATCGTCATACCTAAACTTTGTCCCCTTGGTATGATTGTCACTTTATGAACTGGAAAATTTCCATCATCTACAATGGCTTGTACGATAGAGTGCCCTGCTTCATGATAAGCAGTGATCCTTTTATCGGCATCATCCATTAATTTTTTTCTTTCTCGACCAAATGAAATTTTGTCTCGTGCTTCATCGATATCTGACTTTGACACTGATTTTTTGTTATTTCTAGCAGCCATTAATGCTGCTTCATTAAGAAGATTCTCAAGATCAGCACCAGAAAATCCAGCAGTATTTTGAGCAACATTCAATAAATCTACAGATTTTTCGAGTTTAATTTTCTTGGCATGTACTTTTAGTATTTCTTCTCGTCCATGTAGATCCGGTAAATCGATGACGATTTGTCTATCAAATCTTCCTGGACGTAGTAATGCTGAGTCTAAAACATCAGGTCGATTAGTAGCTGCTATAATAATTACTCCCTCGCGGCTATCAAATCCATCCATTTCGACTAACAGAGAGTTTAAGGTTTGTTCACGTTCATCATTGCCTCCCCCTAGGCCAGCGCCACGTTGACGGCCAACAGCATCAATTTCGTCAATAAACAATATGCATGGAGCATTTTTGCGCCCTTGTTCAAATAAATCACGAACACGTGAAGCTCCGACGCCAACAAACATTTCTACAAAGTCAGACCCACTGATACTAAAAAATGGAACATCCGCTTCTCCAGCAACAGCTTTAGCGAGTAATGTTTTACCAGTTCCCGGAGGCCCAAACATTAAGCATCCCTTAGGGATTCGTCCTCCGATATCATTAAATTTTTTGGGATTTTTTAAAAACTCTACAATTTCTGCTACTTCTTCTTTTGCTTCATCACAACCCGCAACATCCTTAAAGGTAACTTTTTTATTATCTTTAGTGAGTAATTTTGCGCGACTTTTAGCAAAACTCATTGCCGTTCTTCCTGCTCCACGAATTTGACGACCGATGAAAAAATATAGAACTAAAAGGATTATTAAAAATGGTGCTACACTAATAATTATTTCCGTCCATAGAGTTGAAGATGGTTTTTCTTTCCAGACAGAAGATGATGTAAGTAATTTATTGTAACGCTCACTTGTTAAACGTCCAGCAGATTCAAAATATATAGTATTTTTTGTTTGCCCATTGGGTAATTGTATACTTTTTTCAAGTTTCGCTTCTCCATATATTTTATACCATTCAGGGCCGTTTGCAGGCACTGATTGTATAACCCCTGATAATATTTGGTTCTTTTCTGAGGCTTCTATAACACGATTAATTGTCCAACTTGCTCGAGTATATGAGATTGTATCAGGATTGTAGATATTCCATAGTGCGAAAATTGAAAGTATCAAAACAAGCCATATCGCTATGATGCGCAATTGTAAAACGAATTTTGTATTATTTTTTTTACGTGACATATTTAGCTTTTAACTATCTATTCAGATGACGGTAGTAATGGCCCTTATGAATATGTCAATAAAAGAGCACGTTTTGTTCCTTCTTTTAGTTTAAATTTCTCCGAGATTGGTAACCCTGGTATCCAGCAGATTTCATGGTCGATGATAAGCATTGGATGATTTTTAAATGTGTGAATATTTTTCCCAACGATTTCTTTTAATTTTTTTTGAGTTTTATGTCCAAAGCGAATATAATAAAACTCCGGATCGAATGCCTTTACTGTGATTGATTTTTCAGTGAATTTAATGTAAGCCTCAGAATTTATATCACATGATTTTATTTGTTCTATATAAAACTTTTCGAATAGCAGTGTTTTTTTATTCAATATTTTGTTATTTGGTAAACACAGTGAACCATCAGTCCAGGATATAAACTCTTGAAATGAGTTTCTTGAGGAAGATTTGTTATCTCGTGTTATATATAAAATACCATCTTTAAAATGTAACTGCTTATTGTTTAAGCAATTCACAATTATTGGCTGTTGCGATTTTATATTATGAAATAATTTAATAAAATTGCTCTGTCTTATAGTTAATTGATTATGGATAAGCCATTTGTTTATAATTCTACGCAGTATTGCACTAGGTAGCTCAATGAAATCAGATAATTCTATTTTTGTATCAAGTGATATATCATTTAAATATTTATTCGCTAATATTTCTATAGCTTCATTTGCTTCGACAATTTGTTTGTGACTTGCTGCAAAATTATTTACGATGTCATAACGTCCTGCAGCTTTTTGAAGAACAGGTAAAACGTTATTTCTAATTTTATTTCGAAAATAATGGCACTTTAAATTGCTAGAATCTATTTGCCAAGGAATTTGAAATTTCGTTAATATATTTTCAATGTAAGATTTTTTAAAATGTAAGAGTGGTCGTATTCGTACATGCCCATCCTGAAATTTACATATCTCATGTGGAGCGGCGAGTCCATCAAGTCCGCTAGCACGTGTTAGCCGCATGAGTAATGTTTCAGCGATATCGTTTTGTTGGTGCCCTAGTAATAAAATTTTTGATGCTACGGCGTTCATTTGTGTTTTAAAAAATTTGTGCCGTAAATTTCGCAATACATCTTCAGATAAATGTTGATTACTTTCTTTTAATTTCCCGACAATACAATTTAGTTTTAGTAGTTTTGCTAAAGTTTTTACATAATGTTCATCGTTTTCTGATTCCTGTTTGCGTAAGTTATGATTAAGGTGCAATATGAAACAATTCGGCAATAAATTTGGGAAATATGCACAAAACAACAAGGTAAGGAATATAGAGTCACTGCCTCCAGAACATGCTATGCAAACTCTTGTATCATTAGGCAATTTTTTTAGAAAGGAGTAAGCAGATGTGTGACAAAATTTTATTTTTGTGATGTCTTGAATGTTAGTAAGGAAGTCATGCATTTGGGGCATTGTATTCATGATAATGCACTTAATACTTATCTGTTAATAAGTAGCAATTAAAAATACTTTATTTTTGTACTTTTCAAAAATATTTACATTTTTTATATAAATATTGTTTGTGGATTTTTTTGCATATTGATTTCTTTTATGCAAGAAATGCTTGACTAGTTACTTTGGTTTAGTACCTATTGAGGCAGCTTTATTGTATGTGTGTACAATTCATCAAGTTTTTGCCTGATGGTGTAATGGTAGCACAACTGATTTTGGTTCAGTTTGTCTAGGTTCGAATCCTGGTCAGGCAGCCAGGGCAGATCTGTTTATTCAAGCGGCGTAGTGAGCAAGTTGCTGTAAAAATTATAAGAGGTTCAAGAACTAGCGTTGCTTCAACATTGCTTTATTTGTTTGCTTAGAATTAGGATCTTGCATGGAGATTTAATTCCTTGCAAGATGCACTGAGTTCTCTGGAGTGTTTATTGTTCGTATATGTAATTTTTATGAACGACATTTTATTGCATAAGAGTAGAATGTTTTTTTTGAAAAAAACTGAATGCTTATTTTTTTTAAGATACTTTTAAGCATTTTTTATCTAGTTAGTGCCTTGCAATTAATTAATTTTTTGAAAAAATAAATACGTATTGTTTGTTTTTTTAAGTATAATGTTTTGAATTACAAATTCCGTTATACTTTCCTTGCACAGGAAATTAATTTTAATTTAATTACCTCCCTAAGAGGAGGGGGTAAAAATGGAAGTTTTGAATAGTGAACAATGTTCTAAATTAAATGGAATCCTTACTGGAAGCAAAGATGAGCACCCAACAGTTACCCTTTAATAAGAATTTACCTGACCATTTGAAAAAAATAACAAATGAGGTTATTAAAGCAGACATTAGTGGCGAAAGTCAGGAGGTTTATGGTGGCCATCAGGAAGCTTCCGTGGATATGCCTGCTGCGAAAGACAGTTTATATAAGGAACGTCAATATGGTGGTGGAACTTGTGGAATACATGCCATAAATCATTTTATTGGGACGCGAGTTTCTTCAGTTAAAGCATTAAATGAAACAAAAGTTGAGATGTGCGATAAAGATCAGAATGAACTAGATGAATTTTTTCAAGAAGCTTTGAATGAATTTTCAAAATTTTTAGGCTTGTCTGTTGGTAATTACGTTTTATTGAGAGGAGTTACGCCTAAAAATAAAATAGCATCCAAGATGAAATCATTCGATCAAAAGGATAATAAGGCGGCTACTAAACAAAGGAATGATCTTTATAATAAAATTGCACAATTTATTAACGCTCAAAAGGGATCAGAGTTGATTGGAGACTCTAATTTAGAAGAATTTTTAAAAAAGAAATTTAATGAATTTAAAGTTGGAAATGAATTTCCTCGAGAATTAGAAGGAAAAATATTTGATTGTTTTAAATCTATTATTGTATATAAAGAATATAGTATTACTGAAAAATTGCGTAGTGAAGTAACTTTAGCTATACAAGAGGCTAAGGTTGAAGAAAGTTTAGTTGAAAAAGCAGAGAAATTGCGTATCGTATGTGACAATATTGAACAAAAAACAAATTTTATATATGAGCCAGGGAGAACTCAGCTTAACTATATAAAAGAAATGACAAGCGCTGAA
>CBCPNC010000065.1:0-3311 GCA_965120425.1 uncultured Opitutia bacterium | reverse complement strand
AGTTTTTTTACATCCATATGTAATACATTTTCAGAATATACCCCTCCGCTAGATGTAGTAATTTCACGACGAATAACCTTACTTTTAATTTTTTTATTCCCGGAAATATTTAAATTTTTGACACTTAATTTCTGTGTAAGAATAAAAGTAACGTCATATTTATCGTCTGACACTTGGTCTAGCCGAACTCGGACATAATCAAATAAGCCAGTATTATATAACGACTTAATAGAAGAATCAGCGAGATATTGCTTAAACTCTTTTCCTTTTTCTAACTGCACATGAGATTCAATCGCTTCTTGATTTATTTTTAGATTACCACCTTCATATATATACTTAATATTCGACACAACTGGAACTTCATACGGCAACTTGCCATCATCCAAATCTTTCCCAAATACATTTGTCGTCGCAAAAATAAACGATAAAAGAGCGATAAAATATTTTTTCATGTACACTTTAGTATCCTTTACTATTCATATGTTTCTAAGTCGATATAATTTTCAAATCTTGTAAGATTCTTTATAAATGTTAGCGGAATTACCCCAACTGGCCCATTTCTTTGCTTTGCAATAATTAGTTCACGAGGTACAACATCTGATGAAAAATGCTGCTGTTGCTCCTGTGATTCATCACCACTAGATGATAACTGCTGCTTAGATAAAAGCATAACAACATCTGCATCCTGCTCAATAGCACCAGACTCTCGCAAATCCGACAATCGCGGCTGTCTACGCTCTTTTTCTGATTCACGATTAAGCTGGCTTAGAACAATAACAGGGACACGTAATTCCTTAGCCATTGCTTTTATTCCTCTTGAAATCTCTGCAATTTGCTGCTCCCGTGGTAACCTATTATCTCCATTAATCAACTGCAAATAATCGATAATCACTAACTTAACCGCTTCCTTACTTTGCAAACGACGAGCTTTTGCGCGCATTTCTAAAATATTTAAATTAGTTGATTCATCTATCCACAGTGGTGCATCTTTTAGCTCATTAGCGGCACGTATTAACGCTTCACTGGCCTTTTTAGAAATAAATCCTTCACGCAATTTAGTCATATTTACTCCCGCACGTCCACACAATAGACGCATCGCTAATTGCTCAGCACTCATTTCTAAACTAAAAAATAATGTACCTGATGCATTGCGATCTTTCTTATTAGGTAATACGACGTTCTCAGCGATATTCATTGCTAAACTAGTTTTTCCCATTGATGGACGTGCTGCGATGACAATCATATCTCCTTCGCGAAACCCAAAAAGCATCTTATCTAGGTCTGTAAATCCAGAAGGAATTCCAACGATATCACCTTTTCTTTGGAGCATCATCTGTAAGGTATTTACCGCTGCATCAAGAGGTTTATTAATACGTACAGCAGCATCACTTAATCGATCATCACTAATAGCAAAAATATCGTTCTCTGCTTGCTCTATGAAACTATCAAGGTCTTCATTATCACTATATGCCCGTGAAATATTCTTCATCGACACATCAATTACACGCCTAACGAGTTCTAAATCACGAACACGTTTTATGTAATGAACAATATGTGCGGGAGTATCAATACGATCACACACACGATTAATATATCCCACTCCTCCAATCCCTTCAAGTTGATGTCGACTGTCTAATTTATCACTTAAAATCAGTTCATTAACTGGAATATTTTCTGAAAATAAATCAACAATTGCCTGCCAGATTACTTTATGCGCTGGGACATAAAATGAATCTGTAGTTATCTTGCCCTGCATGCAAACTGGCACAGTATCTTGTCCACCTTCTAAAATACAACACGCTAATAACGCCTGTTCAAAATCTACACTATGAGGCCGTGCACGCTCAAACAATTTACTTTTTTCAGATTCAATAATATTATTATTCCTGCTTTTGGTCCGTGTAACGACCATACGAGATCACCTGTCAATTAATAGGATTTTCCGACACCACTTCTACAGGTAAATCAAACTCAACATCTTTATGAAGCTTTATCTTTACTATATGCCGCCCTAACTCTTTGATTGAATGTGCAGCAATCTGTTTTCTTGTAATTTCGATACCACCATCTGATATTTTTGCACAAATATCAGATGGAGTAACAGCACCAAACATCTTACCATTTTCTCCAGTTTTAACGGCAATAACAACTGAAATTTTTGATAGTTTATCAACTAGTTGATTCGCTTCTTCTAACTCCTGTTGCTCCCGTATTGCACGTGCACGCTTAAGTGCTTCTATTTGTTTCACACCTGCACGTGACATAACTACCGCGAACTTTCTTGGTAATAAAAAGTTACGTGCATAACCAGATTTCACTTTAACAGTATCACCTTCGCTACCTAAATTTTCTAAATATTTTAACAATAAAACCTCTGTTGTTGCCATAGTAAAAACCTCACATATTAAAATGGTATATCCTCATCAATGTCCGTAAATTCTGATACTGGTGAATGAACATTACTTTTCTTTTCTGATAAATCTTCAGCCAAATGAACATCTCCAACCTCACTACTGCCATAAGCGGCCATATTAGGATCGCTATCCATACGAGAACCAATAAATTGAAAATTTTCAAGAACTACAACTACTTTGTTCCGTTTTTCACCGCTAGCAGATTCCCACTGATCTAATCTTAATCGTCCTTCAATTAAGATAGCTCTTCCTTTAGTCATATGTTTACCGATTAGTTCTGCTTGTTTCCCAAAAGCATCAATATCAATAAACAAAGTTTCTTCTCGGACGTTACTATCCATAGATCGAACACTCCTGCTAGTCGCGATTCCAAATTTACATATCGAAGCACCAGAAGGGGTAACCCGTATTTCAGGATCACGGGTCAAATTCCCTAAAAGAATAACTTTATTAAATGAAGGCATACTTAATATTTTAAACTTTAACAAACCTCAATAAAAATACGATTTATAGTTTTGTCTAGCTTAAGTTTCTCTTTAATTGCTTTTGGAACACTTGCCAATGCAGAAAATAATATCTGAATATACATTCCACTGGTATATTTCTTGTCAACTGCATATTTAAAGTCTTTCCGTCCAAGACTACTAAAATCAATTATCTCTCCTCCAAGATTGGAAATTACGTTCTTTAATTTATCGAAAATCGTTTCTATTGGCTCACCATATCCACGCAAATCCAATATAAAGCTTGCCTTATAATTTCTCTTATTTTCCATAATTTATCTTATCGATTGGTAGAATCAAAGAAATATTATTTATCTTTGTCAAGCAGTAGCTGTAAACTATAAAAAAATTCAGGTAACATTTGTTCAATGATTTCATTTTCTGATTGTGAAAA
>CBCPNC010000064.1:0-7963 GCA_965120425.1 uncultured Opitutia bacterium | reverse complement strand
TAAGAGTAAATAATTAAGGAAAATTTAATTATCGAAAATTTTGAATTATGTGTTGTGCTTGCTTAATTGCTTGTCTCATTTTACTGTACACTTCATACCTTACAGTATCAACACCGGCTCCAATTAATCTGTTAATTTCTCCTTCATATTCATGTAACCTGTTAATTATTTCACGGCGATATATGCCAGATTTGTCATCTATTAATTTTTGTTCCATATCTATCATGACAACGCGTTCTTTTTTTTCGTTCATTATTGCATATCTCCTATTTTTAAAATGACTTCTTGATTGTTTTTTACCAGGGTAATTGTTTCAGGAGTAATTTTTTTGATTGTGTACCCATTAGCTAATGTAGATCCTACCATATATCGTGAACCATTTTTAAATCCTATCCAATTTAGCCCATTTTCACTGATTGATATACTATCTACTTCACTGCCAAAGTACTGACGCTTTATAACTTCAGGGTCACTAACTTTTACGAAAATTTGAAGGGGTATATCGGGTCCATATGTACGTTCAAGTTGAATTTTTGCTAGTTTCCAGTTCTCTTCTTCATCTGATGCTACAAGCCCTCCAATAACTACACTGTCTTCTTGCGGAAGTACCATGACTTTACCTACTAATTTGTAACGCATTAGTATCGGACGTGCTAAATTTGTAATTTTATTAGGTAACATGATTTCATCCTGAACATCTATAATCCCTGGTATATCACTTAAGATTCGCTGACGTATTTTTTCCCACTTTTCTTTATCGTACACGTATCCACTGATTGTAAAAATACCAGGTTTTATGCATTCTATCCTTAAATTAGATGGTATATTTGACATGAGATCTTGCATTTCGGATACAATGCGTTCTTCACTGTATAATTTAATCTTTATTGTTTTTGAAATTTTTGGAAGAGATGAGCGTAGTGCTGATAGTTCACTATTTGTATCAGTATAACCAGAAACTGTGTATATTTGTCCGTTATAATCTACATTTATAGTGTCGCTTAATCCGATGCTGCGGATCTCATTATTAATTAATTGTTGAATATTGGGTTCTTCTCTTATTTGCTCATTGTCGGAAAAGACAGATAAAAATATTAAAAGAGAAAGCGCAAATGCAAAAACAAATGTGGTACTAATACCAATAAGCCAAGTGCGTTTTGTATGTCCGCTCTTTATTGAAGATTTTTGTACGATAGCATCCTCAGTTGTATCAATATTTTCAACGTTTTGTTGTTCCTGTTTTTCAGGAGAAGATGTGTCTTGGCTTTGTTCAAGTAGTGGGGCATCGTTAACAGTAATATTTGGCCATGGTTCATTAGCAGGTCCAAAAATAATATGTGTACTCCCTAGTGTTATAAATTGAAAATCTGCGACCTGCTTGTCCTCTTCTTTTATTAATTTACCATCAACATATATTTGCCCGTCCATTGGGCGAATTGTTGCGGCTTCTTTCGAAAATGTAATCTCAGCGTGATGCAGCTCAATCATTGAATCGTTCAATATAATATCGCAATCATCTCCACTGCCTATAACAACAGTTTCATTCCCGAGTACTGCTTCAGCGCCCTGATGATTTCCTGATAAAATTTTAAGCAAATATTCGCTGCTCATGATATGATCATATTTAATTCAATCAATAGGGTAAAGTAATACTAAAAAATTGCAAGAAATATAATATCGATTTTTGTTAGAAGATTCATAAAACAGATGTTTGACATTGTCTTTATATGGTAAAAAACTTACGTAATATAACAATTATTACAGGAAATTCTAATAAAATTCTTGCTAATAAAATTGCAGAGAGCCTAGGAGTAAAACTTTGTAATGCGAAGATTTTTACATTTCCTGATGGCGAAACTTCAGTGACGATAGAAGAAAGCATACGAGGCAATGATGTTTTTATTATTCAGTCTTGTGATCGCCCAGTAAATCAAAATTACATGGAACTTTTAATATTGATTGATACTGTGCGCCGAGCATCAGCTAGTCGCATTACTGTAGTGTTGCCGTTTTTTGGGTATGCTAGACAAGATAGAAAAGACAAACCACGTGTACCGCTAACTGCTAAGTTAATTGCTAATTTATTAATTTCTGCAGGAGCAGATCGTATACTTACTGTCGATTTGCATGCCCAACAAATTGTGGGTTTTTTCGATATACCTGTTGATCATTTATTTGCATCTAAGCTTTTCATTGAATTCTTTCGTGAGAATGCCGTAAAAAATTTAATGATTTGTTCACCAGATTTGGGGGGTATGAAAATGGCAGTAGCATATGCAGATGCTCTGCGTTGTAGCCTTGGAGTTGTTGCGAAAAGGAGGATTAATGGTGGAGAAGTAGAGGCATTAAATGTTATTGGTGATGTTTGTGATAAAAATATTTTGTTAGTAGATGATATGACCGTTACATTTAATACATTAAATGAAGCAGCAAAATTATTAAAACAAAATGGAGCGGGTAATGTATATGCTGTGGTGTCGCACTGTTTGTTAACGGATGATTGTTATCAAAATCTTAAAAATGGAGAAGTTGATGAATTAATAACTACCAATTCTACTGGAATTTCTCATGATTTTTGCAATAAAGAAAAGATTATTATATTAGATGTAGGGGAACTATTAGGTGAAGCAATTATGAGAATACACACGAATTCTAGTATAACAAGTTTATTTGAAATTAAAGGATTTTAATTAATTACCCAATTATAAGGAATGTTATCTGAGAGCTTGACTGCTCCTGTATTTGTTATTAAGAAATCATCTTCAATTCGTACACCTCCTATTTCAGGATAATATAATCCTGGTTCAAGAGTTATAATATTCCCATTTTGCAAAGTATTTATATTATTCGATAATGTTGGTGGTTCGTGAATATCTAATCCAAAGCCATGACCCAATGAATGGAACATTCCATATGGAATATCGGCAGCTTTGTCGGTTTTGTATCCTTCTTTTTCAAAGAAATCTAGCGTGTTAGCCATTAATTCTTGGCATGTAATACCAGGTTTTAATGCTTTATAAGCGAGATCTTGAGAATTTTTTACAGTGTTGTACATTTTAATTTGTTTATTAGATGCTGAACCTTTGAGAAATGTTCTTGTAATGTCAGCATAGTATCCAGATTCTCTATCATAAGGGAAAATGTCAATTACGGTGAATTCGTTAGAGTAAATTAGGCCGTTTCCTTGGCAGTGTGGGTATGCTGATTGTTTCCCGCATGAAGCAATAGTATTATTGGATATTAAGTTATGTTTGTAGCAAAAATTTTCAATTTCGTGCCTTAAGAATTCAGAAGTTAATAGCGTATTATCAATATATAGTTCATTTGATTTACTAATTTTCGATTTGCTTATGATATCTTGAATATACTCGAAACATAAGTTGATAACTTCTAAAACTTTTTTTATGTTTTGAATTTCTTCTAGAGATTTTATTGTCCGTTCTGGTAAAATATTTTGTTGATATGTATCGATACTGTAACCTAGCTTAATAAGCTTTTGCGCGAGTTTGAATGGAAAATTATATGGTACTATGATCGAGTGTGAATGGACGTTGTGCTGTATAAAATTATCGACAATTACACTAAGTTCACATTGATTTTTGCGAAATTGTTCTATTGAGTAAATTTTGTTTATCTTTGATTCTTGTTTCAAGCGAGTAATTTCTAATGCTGATGCCATTGCAATGAGGTAATCGCCAATTTTCAGTAAGCAAAAATCATCTTCTACATCACATTTAATTAGATATTTTAAATTTTTATCAATTTTTGTATTTGAATAAAATAGTAATGGTAGATCACTTTTCATCTATTATTTTTATTGAATGAATTACAGTTAATAATTCTTTTTATACTTAAAAAAGTGGCGTAAAAGAAATTATATGATCGATACATTTTAATGGCGTATTTTGAGCAAGTTACGCGAAATCTACATTGACAATAAGGACCAAATATATAGAATTTAAAAGGAGATATTCTATATTGGTAAATCTTAATTACAAATATTGCTGCTTGTTTAAAAAGATGATCACTTTTTAGAATAATTTGATGTATGGTATCTTTCATTTTTTAAGGGAAAACTGAAGATTTTACACTTTTTATGAATTGATTACATATTTCCTCAAATTTTGCTGAGATCATAGCTTGACGAACAATAATCAAAAAATCATACGTTCCATAATGATTTTGAATTTTTTTTCGAAAAATTTCCCGTATTATACGACGTGCCCGATTACGCTCAACGGCGCAACCAACTTTCTTTGAAGTTATTATTGCAATGCGAGAATAGTCAAATTTATTAGGAATTTTCTTTAAAACAAAAAAAACACTTACGTATTTAAAAACATCAGGGCTATGAAATTTTTGAAGATCTTGAGACTTTCTTATGTGCTGCTTTAAATAAAATTTTTCGCATGCTCTATTTAGTATATGCATGTTCACACAATTTGCGACGTCCTTTACTTCTTCTTGAAGATAATACTGCTTGACCGCCACGTGTCGACATACGTGCACGAAATCCACATTTCCTTATTCTTTTGATTTTAGTTGGATGATATGATGGTTTCATTTTTAAACTTTTAGCCAAGTAGATTTAAAATTTTACTTATATGTCAAGCATTCATTCATTAATTTCTGGTAATTACACGATATATCCTCTCGCGAACTTCATCTATTGAACCTTCAGTGTTGATTTCATCGTATTCAACCAAATCCTTTAAGATCGACAAACTAGCTTGAGTTTCGTCAAGGTAAGTTTGGTAGCGCAAATTTGCGGCATCGCGATCAATGTCTGTTGCACGAACATGTACTTTTTCACCAATATTAGACTCTTCAACTATACGATTATGTTCAATTGAGGAACGTCCACGTGCTAATTGACGTTCAACGCTTGTTTCTCTTGAAACAATGAAGTTTATTATGGTAAACTTGCACCATTTATTGCGTTCATTTGTTTGTAATTTTTGTATCAGTAATTTCAAGCATTGTGCTTGTACTTTTGTTCTTGGAAATCCATCAATTATAATGTCTTTTGCATTTTCTGGACGCAAAAGTTCTTGAAATACTAAATGAATGACGGTTTTATCATCAACCAATTTGCCAGATTCTTTAATTTTTTGGGCTTCAGGAGAGGTTAGTAACGAACTGACCTCAACTGGTTTACTAGATATTTCAAAGATCCTCATTATACTAGCAGTATTTGTTCCCTTTCCAGCACCAGGAGCACCATTTAACCAGATCATACGTTCTGGGAATATTAGTCCATCTTCCCCTTTTTGAGCTATTAGTTCACTAAATAATTCATCGAATATTTTTTGAGCTTCTTCAAGACTTGAATCATCAGTCTGAATCTTATCATTAATAGAATTATCTTCAGTTGGTTGTGATACATTACCACTATTCATAGTATAATCTTTTATTATTTTATTACTATTTGATGCCTGAGATAAAGTAATAGATAGTAGTACTAAAATAGCTGCCCCCAAATTTTTTTTCATCTGAAGCTCTCATATTTTCCTATCTCTTTTAAGTCAATTTATTTTTTAAAATATTGTATTGTCAGGTATTATCGTGTTTGCTGTGATGCATAAGATTCCATCTTTAATGTATAAACCATTCTTTTCATATCCATCGGGCTTACCATCTGGGGTCAGATAGATATTTTTACCAATGCGGACGTTTTCATCTATAATTGCATTTTTTATGATTGTATTTTCTCCAATTCCCATTGCGACTTCGTTTTCTTGTTGTGTATCGTACGAATCAAAAAAATCGGCTCCAAACATCAGTACGTTACTTAAATGAGCATTCTTCCTTATCACAGACCGCAGGCCGATGACACATCGATTAATTTTCGCTTCCGTTATGATGCATCCGTCAGATAGTAACGTGTTTTCGATTTGACTGCTGTTAACTTTACAAGCTGGAAGATATCTTGCTCGTGTATATATTGGATTATTGGCGTCAAAGAAATCAAATTCAGGTACAACATCAGTGAGCATTAAATTTGTATTAAAGAATGAACGAATAGTACCTATATCTTCCCAAAAACCATCGAAAAGATAACTGCTTAATTTGTAATTATGTAACATCGTAGGAATTATATCTTTACCGAAATCGCTACCATTATTTTCTAGCAATACTTTTTTCAGAATTTTTGCAGTAAATACATATATTCCCATAGAAGCTAGATATGTTGGACAAAGTGATTTATTTTTGAATAAACGTTGTACAGTGATAGGAATGGTAAAATCTTTTGCTTGTGATGGTTCTTGAGGCTTTTCTATAAAGCTTTTTATATTTAATTGTTCATTAATTGACATGATGCCAAAATGTGAAATTTTGTATTCTGGTATTATTTTTGCAGAAATTGTTAAATCAGCTTTCAATTTTATATGTTGATTGACTAAGTCGGCTAAATCCATGCGGTATAGCTGATCCCCCGATAGTACAAGTATCACATCATCGTCTTGTGCTGGAATATATTGTAAGTTTTTGCGTACAGCATCTGCACTCCCTATGTACCAATGTTCTCCTAGTGATGCTGTTTGTTCAGCTGGAAAAATGTCTATAATCCCATCACTGAATGAGTCAAATCGGTAAGTTTGTTCGATATGGCGGTGTAAAGAGCGTGTTTGAAATTGAGTTAAAATATATATCTTCTTAAATGAAGAATTAATGCAATTGCTGATTGGAATGTCTACTAATTTATATTTCCCAGCTAAGGGAACTGCAGGTTTACAACGATTTTTTGTAAGCGGATAAAGCCTATCTCCGCGTCCTCCTCCCATAATAATGCAATATACGTTTTGTGTCATGCTTACAAAAGAGGCTACAATTTTTTTGTAAATAGTCAAATAAACTCAGTTATAAATTTTTTACAAATCAGAGAAAAAACATTTATTGTTTTGGGCAACGTAATATGTTAGCCATTAATAATAGGAATGTTACTAAAAAAATGTTATCCGGGTTAGTAATGTTCATTAGTCAAGTGTAATTTTCTATTTTAATAATTTTTTAAAAAAAATTTTAATTATAATTTATTATTAGTTAATAGTTACTTTTTTAAACCAATGATTTTTTGTTTTAATGTTGCCAAAAAGATAGTAAATTTTCAATTTACAAGCGATGTTACATTTTCCAAGACAAAAAAATAGACAAGATAATATAAATTATCAATATTCTTACTGGAGAACTAGGATATTATACACGCTTATATTAGGTTATGCGGCTTTCTATCTTGTTCGACAAAATTTTCAGATTGCAGCGCCAAAAATGTTGGATGAGCTTGGCTATACAAGGGCAGAAATAGGGTGGGTATTTACGGCGTTTGCATTAATATATGGTGTCGGTAAATTTGTCAGTGGAATAATTTGTGATCGTACTAATGCTAGGTATTTTATGACCATCGGATTGATTGGATGTGCAGTATGTAGCTTATGTATTGGATTATCAAATTCTTTGTGGTTTTTTGTTATATTTTATGCTCTTAATGGAGCTTTTCAATCAGCAGGATGGCCACCAGTTACGCGGTTAATGACGCAGTGGTATTCTCCAAGTGAGTTAGGAACAAAATGGGGTATTGTAAATGCTTCTCATCAAATAGGTAGCATTGTTATATTATTATTAGGGGCATATTTATCAGTAACTTTCGGGTGGAGATCGGTTTTTGTTATACCTGCAATTTTAGTAATATTTATTGCTTTTATATTATTCGAACGGTTAAGGGATAGCCCGCAATCATTAGGACTGCCTTCAATAGAGGATAAGGAAAATTTAGTAAAAGAAGATAATCATTCTGCTTATGAAGAGATTACATTTAAAGAGGTTATGCTAGAACATATATTACCGAACAAAGCACTTTGGTATGTTTGCTTAGCAAATTTCTTTGTTTATACCATTAGGATGGGATTTTTTTATTGGGCACCAACTTTTTTACAAGAAGCCAGGGGAACAGATATCATTGGCG
>CBCPNC010000063.1:0-4174 GCA_965120425.1 uncultured Opitutia bacterium | reverse complement strand
TTAAAAAATGATGGGGCTTATGAGTTTAGATGCCGTAAAAATATAGAGTTAATTTTATATATTGATTCTATTTCAAGTAAGTTAGATGGTAATACTGTTTATGGATATGCAACGATTATATCAGCGCCTTCAAATTTATTAGATATATTAAAACAGAAAGCATATTTTATTCTCAAGTATGATAAAATCATACCATGTTCAGGCCAAAAAGTAAAAGTTGTATGTAAATTAACGCACATTACAGATAAAGATAAAAGTTCATTTAGCCAATTTTTGTGTAAAAATCATATTTTTTTATATTGTTCAGATGGTTGTGTAGCTGATATTTTGAGTGAGACCTCTTATTTTAAAAAATTTTGTTCTACCTATCGTGAAAGAATTTTTTCGTATTTAAAATGTGGAGTAGCGGATTCTACATTAAATGGTGTTTTAGTTGCTATGCTAACTGGTAATAAAAGTGGTGTTGATAAAAAATTACGTGATGATTTTTGTGATGCAGGGGTCGCGCATGTATTTGCAGTTAGTGGATTGCATATTGGTTTAATCGCTGCATTTTTAGGTTGGTTATTGCGTATGTTTTTACTTCCCCAAAAAATCCGCGCTTTCCCTTTGCTTGGTTTATTATTTATTTATCTTAATATTATTGGACCTATGCCGTCATCAGTACGTGCTTATATGATGATTTCTTTCTATTATCTTGCTATTTTGTTCAATCGTCAACCAAATGTATTGTCAACTTATACAAACAGTCTACTAATTTATGTTTTATATTCACCAACAATCGTTTATAATATTAGCTTTTTGCTTTCTTATTGTGTAGTGTTTGGGATTATAGTTATTGGTACACCGTTGACACAAAATTGTGAGTACTTTTTTAGAAAAAAACAATTAAAAAAATTTTTTGTACTCAACGTTTTTCAAAAATTTACAATAAAGCTGAGGGGATATTTATTGTCTAGTTCTTGTACTTCATTAGCAGCATGCTTAGCTAGTTTAATAATTTCTGTGGAGTTTTTTGGACAGATATCATTATTGACCATAATCTTTAACATTTTAATTATCCCATTAGCTTCGTTATCTATTATTTTGGGGAGCTTGTCTATTATATGTGGAATTTTAAATGCGACATTTTTATGTACATATATTAATTATTTGGCGTTAATCCCAATTACTTTGATTCGCGGCTGTTTTAATATTACTCGGAGCTTTAATCATGGATTAATTCATATTTCATTGCCCATTAATGGGTTATGGTTAGTATCTATTCTCATTATTGCTTGCATAGGTTGGAAGTTAATTACGAATCATAATAGCTACGTATCTAGTATAGATGAACATATTTTATTTTAAGAATGTTGATCCGCTAATTCTTTTAGTTTGTTTTCGTAATCTGCATTCTGTAGGGCATTTATTAATTCATTGATTTCCCCTTCCATAATTTGTGGTAAATTGTGCAATGTTAATCCGATGCGATGATCAGTAAGCCTGTTTTGTGGGAAATTATAAGTGCGTATACGTTCAGAACGATCCCCAGAACCGATCTGGTTCTTGCGATTAGCAGCATATTTTGCACGTTCTTCTTCTTCTTTTTTTTGTAATAGGCGAGAACGTAACACCTTAAGTGCTTTAATCTTATTTTTTTGTTGTGAACGTTCATCTGCGCAATACACTTGCATACCACTTGGTTTATGCAATATTTGAACTGCGGAATCAGTAGTATTAACTCCTTGTCCTCCTGGACCACTTGCTCTACATACAGAAATTTCAATGTCTTCAGGGGATATTTGTATGTCTACTTCTTCTGCTTCTGGCAATACTGCAACTGTTGCTGCTGAAGTATGAATTCGTCCATTAGCTTCTGTAATTGGGATTCTCTGTACACGATGTACTCCACTTTCAAATTTTAAAAATTTGTACACATCTTCTCCAGAAATTAAAAAGATTATTTCTTTAAATCCTCCGGTTTCTGATGGGCTACTTGAAATAAGTTCTATTTTCCATCCGCGAGATTCAGCATATTTGGAATACATTCTAAATAAGTCTGCTGCAAATAATGATGCCTCATCTCCACCTGTCCCTGCTCGTATTTCAAAAACGGTGTTTCTTGAATCTGATGGATCTGGTGGAAGCATCAAAAGTGTGATGTTATGTTGTACATCATTAATTTCGCTCTGTTTTTTGTCAATTTCTTGACGTGCAAGTTCATGTAAATCAGAATCTAGTGTATTATTAGTGAATAATTCTTGAGCTTCCGATAGTTCTATTTGTAGTTTTTTTAAACTTTCTACTTTCTGTATAAGAGTTGCTAATTTTTGATGTTCGCGAGAAATATTGGTTACTTTTCTTTGATCTGAATAAAAATCTGGTGCAGACATTAATTCACTTAGTTCGTCGTAACGTTTTTTGAATGATTCTATATCTGGAAAATTATGCATGGTTACGCTTATTAATTTAAATTTTTCTATTTTCAAAAGAAAAACTAAATATATTTTTTATATATAGAATGACAAATGAGCTTAAATCAATTGGACGAGCTAATATTGTTGCATGTATTTGGGATTTTGACAAGACATTAGCTCCAAACTATATGCAAGAGCCTTTATTTGCCGAATATGGTTTAGACTTGAAAAAATTTTGGTATGAAATTAATGCTTTACCGCAAGCATATGCTAAACATGGAGTGACGGTTTCCTCGGATAGTATTGCGATGAACCATTTATTAACTTATGTTAAATGCGGGTTATTGCCAGGTTTGAATAATGAGAAGTTACACGCTATTGGGAAAAATTTGAAATTTTTTTCTGGGTTACCAGAATTTTTTTCTAAAATTAAAAATTGGGTTAATTTAGACAGTCGTAACAAAAAGTATAAAATTACTCTTGAACATTATATAATTAGTAATGGGTTGGCAGAAATGATTCAAGGTTCAGCTATCGCAAAATATGTTGATGGAATATATGCTTGTGAATTTATTGAAACACCTCTTCCGCCAGATTTCTTACATAATAATATAAAATATGTTCCTGGTGGGGAAATTCAACAAATTGGGAGAATAATAGATAATACTCAGAAAACGCGTTGCATTTTTGAAATTAATAAGGGGTGTAATAAAAATGATAAGATCGATATCAACAGCAGCATTGGTACTAGTGATAGGCGTATACCAATTAGTAACATGATATATATTGCTGATGGCCCGAGTGATATCCCTGCTTTTACTATTATTCGTGAACATGGAGGATATTCGTATGCGGTGTATAATGAACAATCCGAAGCTGAATTTGAACAAAATGACAATATGCTACGCGATGGGCGTATTGATGCTTATGGCCCAGCAAATTACACCGAGGGTAGCTCAACTGTGCGTTGGATCAAGATGAAACTTAAACAAATTTGTAGCAGAATAATAAAAGAAACTGACGATTTAGTTGCCAGTAAAGTTGGTATACCACCAACACACATACATGATTAATGGATTTGCTACTTATTTAAAGACGAAAAAGCCACATTGAGTTTCTATTTGTGTGGCTTTTAAACAAGTATTAGAGAGTTAGCTCCTTTTAGTTTTGGTAACTTTTATTTGATATGTATTTTGAACTATTTCTTTGATAGATTGTATATCTCTATTAGATATTTTGGTATTGGGAAACTCTTTCTTCCATTGGGTGTGGATTTTAGTGTTTAAGTCATCAACAGATATGGAATTGTCTTTGCCGATATCCCAAGCAACATTGGAAGCTATATTCTTTTTGCGAGCATCATTGAGCTGTTGAGTAGCATCATTGAGCTGTTGAAATATATGTCCTTTAAATACTTTGAGTAACCCTGAATTATCTTCTTTATTTAATACAGTGTTCATATTATTTTCCTTTATTCTAAGTTTTTCGTACATTGCTTCAAAAATTGTTTTATCTGGATCGTCCTGTCCTTCATTTACTCCTTCTAGATATTTTAAAGATATTTTAACATCATTTTCTGTCATTAGCCTGGATAGAGTAATTAATTCCAACAGAGTATATACCTTACGTCTTTCGATCGACATTTCATCTAACTTTTGGCACTGAGGTTGTCCTTTATTGAACCAGCCTGCAACTTTTTTTCTTAAATCGTCTTGGCAATTTTCAAGATATTGAGCTCTCTGTTCAGGTGACTGATATTTTTTAGGTTTTCCTAA
>CBCPNC010000062.1:0-3632 GCA_965120425.1 uncultured Opitutia bacterium | reverse complement strand
TTGAGAATCTTTTTGACAACCCAAAGTCAAAGACACCAACGCTTGAGTTTCTCCACGTTGAAACAAAGCAGAACCGTGAACTACTGGAAGCACACTAACATCACATTCAATCGGCCGAATTTCGTCTAACTTACGACCATCAACACGCTTAAAATTATCTAAAATATTATCACGGTAAACTCTCTCTTGAAGTACTTCAAAAGCCATATTGATCTGTATAGTATGATCTTCAGCATTACCTAATTCATTATTCACAGCATCTAGCGCTTCAGCCTTAATTTCCGCAACTGCATTCTCGCGCTCTATTTTACTAGGTTGAAAAACCGCAGATACAAGTTTTTCACTAAATCGATTACAAACATTTAATACCTTTTCATCGACAACATTTAAGTGAAACTCTTTTTTTTGTTTACCGACTATCCCCGCTAATTCACGCTGTGCAGCAATAATAGGCTGAATTTTTTGCTGACCAAAATTTAAAGCTTCTAAGAAACGTTCTTCAGGGACTTGAGCTGCATTTCCCTCAACCATCATCATATTTTTTTCATTACCAACATAGATCAAATCAAGCGTAGATTGCAAAATTTGAGAATTTGTTGGATTTATTACAAACTCACCATTTATTTCTCCAATACGAACACAAGCAATTGGACCATTCCATGGAATATCTGAACACATTAATGCAGCAGATGCTCCATTTACCATTAAAACATCCGCTTCATTTTCCGAATCAGTAGAAAATAACGTTCCAAAAATTTGGACTTCATTTAAAAATCCTTTAGGGAATAACGGACGCAATGGACGATCACACATTCTCGCGGTTAATATTTCTTTTTCACTAGGCTTACCTTCACGCTTACCATAACCTCCCGGCATTCTCCCAGCAGCTGAAAATTTTTCACGATAATCAACAGTCAAAGGAAAAAAATCCTGCCCAGGCAATACATTTGGTGATACAACTGCAGTAACAAGTACATTAGTTTCTCCAAGATTAACCATTACTGCACCATTAGCCTGTTTAGCAAGTGTTCCAGTTAAAAAATTTATACCGCAATCTGAAACCTCAACTTCGTATTTATGTTTCATTGTTTATTTTATACATTCCTTACACACAATAGAGTATAGCATACGCTTAACTTTAAAAATCTGCTATACTTTTTACCATTTTAATATATCACTTACGCAGATTAAGTCTTTGGATAATATCCTTATACAAATTAATATTTTTATTCTTTAAGTACTTTAATAAACATCTACGGTGATTAGCTAACGCCACCAATCCACGTCTTGAATGAAAATCTTTAACATGCAACTTAAGATGTTCCGTTAAATGTTTAATTCTACTGGTCAACAACGCTATTTGTACTTCAGTAGAGCCAGTATCTGTTTCGTGATGTTTGAATTCGTTTATAATTTTTTGCTTATCCATAATATCTTTAATTTCACGGTTATCGGAACTTGTACATACAAATTCGAAACAGAGTATAAACTCTTATTTCCGTTAAAACATTACACCAGTACGATATAACACTAACCGCGGAGACAATTCTCTAACGCTAAACACTCAACTTGGCTATTCTATAACCATTTACAAGAAAATTTTAAATAAAAATTTTCACCATAAAATATGTGTTTATGATTGCTTATCATATAATTAAGTCCAACATTACATCTATGTCTAACAAGTGGATAAATTTTACACAACATCTAATTCGAAATGAAGGATTAGGGATATCTTTAGATTTTTCTGGGATGCAGTTTACTGATACTTTTTTTCAAGAAATGGCTGAAAAAATAACACGGGCTTTCAATGAAATGGCTTCTCTGGAAGCTGGTAAATTGTCTAATGTTGATGAACATAGGCAAGTTGGACATTATTGGTTACGAAACCCAAATATTGCACCTGACCCTAAGGTTGCATCAATTATAGAGTCTAATATCAAAGATATTTTAGTATTCGCTCAAGATGTGCACTATGGAAATATACGTGGACAAGGAGGAATTTTTAAAAACGTTCTTTATATTGGCATTGGAGGGTCAGCATTAGGGCCACAATTACTATATACAAGTCTCACAAAACATCCTAGACTCAAAATGTTCTTTATTGACAATACTGATCCCGACGGCATCGATACCATTTTAGATAATCTTAAGGGGCAATTATCAAACACATTGACAATAATTACTTCAAAATCTGGCAGCACACCAGAACCACGCAACGCAATGCTAGAAGTAATACACGCCTACCAAAAAGAAAATATTTCATTTGCTAAGCAAGCAATTGCTATAACTACTCAAGATAGTCAATTATACAATCAGGCTATACATGAAGGATGGATAAAAATTTTCCCGATGTTTGATTGGGTCGGCGGACGTACAAGTATTACATCTAGTGTAGGATTACTTCCTGCCGCATTGGTCGGAATCGATATAAGATCATTCTTATCAGGTGCTAAAGAAATGGATGCTTGGACACGTTTTCATTCTCAAAGTAACCCGGCAATGAAACTAGCATTAGCATGGTATTATGCAACAAATGGGAAAGGCCAAAAAGACATGGTTGTCATCCCATATAAAGATTGCTTAGTGAATTTTCCAAAATACCTACAACAATTAGTAATGGAATCAATTGGGAAAGAAAGAGATTTAAACAACAACATTGTTCACCAAGGCTTAACGGTGTATGGCAATAAGGGATCCACAGACCAACATTCATACATTCAACAATTACGCGATGGTATAAATAATTTCTTCGCAACTATTATTGAAGTATTAACTCCACGACAAGGTGAATCATTAAAAATTGAAAACGATATTACCACAGGTGATTATCTACTTGGATTTTCATTTGGAACAGAACAAGCGTTATCATCTAATAATAGACAAACAATTACTATTACACTCACTAAATTCGATGCTTTTTCATTAGGTATGCTAATAGCACTTTATGAACGTGCTGTCGGATTTTATGCTTCAATGATAGAGATCAACGCTTACCATCAACCCGGTGTCGAAGCTGGCAAAAAAGCCGCAGCATACGTACTAGAACTTCAACAAAAAATTTTAGATTTTTTAAAAAAACATAACAACAAACAATTTTCTCTTAACGAAATATTCAATGCTTTAAGCATAACAGACCAAGATAAAAAAACAGTTTTTAAAATATTGGAACAACTCTCTATCTCACGACCTGAAATAAAGAGAACATTTTCCAATAATTCAATAGAAGAATACACTTACGTTTTTAATTTAAAATAAAATGAATACTAGATATAAAAAATTATCAGATAATTTAACAAAATTTTCTATAAATTTGCAACCTGGAGAAACAGTATTACTGGATATGTGCAACGTGCCTGAAGACATGATTATCCAGTTAATAGCTTCAGTGTATGAGTGCGGCGCAACTCCGGTATTAAAAATACGAACAAATAAAATTTCACGCACAATAAATCTTCTAGGTAATGAGCAAGTATTTAATAAACAAGCAGAACTTGCATTAGCAGAAATGAAACAAATTCAAGCTTATATCGCTATACGTGGAGGTAATAATATTTTTGAACAATCTGATATTTCTCAAGATCAACAAAAATTAATATCATCATGTATGAAAGAAGTATTGGATTGGCGCG
>CBCPNC010000061.1:0-9539 GCA_965120425.1 uncultured Opitutia bacterium | reverse complement strand
TATTCCCCTTTATGAATGAGAATAAATAATGCGAGCTTTGTATAATTACGAGTAATTTGAATTAATGTATCAAAAATATCTTTAGTTTTTACTATTTTGAAGTCGATGTTGTATTTTAACAAATTTATTTTTTCTTCTTTTTCAGCGAGAATAATGATATTTTTAATATCTAACTGGTGGACTATATTAATTATTTTTTCAATAACATCTATTTCTTTTTCATCTTTAATGCATTGAAATATGGTAGGTGTCATTACTAATATTTGCATATCTTGTGCCAATTTAATTTGGTATTATTTTTCAATAAGATTTTGAAAAATTTTTTATTTATTAAATTTCTTTGAAAAATTTTTCTCAGATTTTATTTCTGGTGTAATATGTATTCTCTGCTAAATTTTCTAACTGTTGAACAATGTGCTAATAGTGATTTTTTACATTCAGTAATAGTTGTTTTGCTTTTTTTGACAACTTTTAGTTTAATAGGGGTTTTAGTTGTTAAAATTTGTAAACGTGGAAATGTTATAAAACATTTTGCAAAGAAAAATTTAAAAAAAGATGATCAAATTCGCATTCTTGATGTAAAATTTTTATATGGCAAAAGATGTCTATACTTTGTTTCTTGTTGCAAAAAAAAAATTTTGTTTTTTGTTGATCAGGAACATTCTTGTAAACTAGGTGAATGGGAAGAATTAGAAAATGAAATTAATAGATAGTCACTGTCATTTGGATGGATTTTTAAAAAACGATAACATTGATATCGTCTTAGAACGTGCTAGGTTTAATGGCCTTAGGCATTTTATTTCGATTGGGACAAATCTAGAAGATTGTAAAGAAAATGCCATTTTATCTAAAATGTATAATGATATTGATTATACCGTTGGGATACATCCTACATATGCAACAGAAGTAAAAGATGTAAATTTAAATGAATTTTTTTCCATTGAAAAAATTCCATGTGCAATTGGTGAAATTGGGTTAGATTATCATTTTTTACCGAATGATGATAGCAAACATGATATAATTGATTTTCAAAAAGATTTATTTATTAGACAGTTAGATTTTGCTGCAAAAAATAATTTACCAGTGGTTGTTCACTCTAGAGATGCTTTTGATGATACTTTTAATATACTAATAAATTCAGGGATTAGTGGAGATAAAATTTTATTTCACTGCTTTGCGTATTCTGAAAAAGAAATGTTGATTTTGAAAGAGGTTGGGATATATGTTTCTTTTTCTGGAATTGTTACATATAAAAGTGCTAATGCGGTTAGGAATGCCTTGAAAATTGCAGATTTAAGCAAAGTTTTGTTGGAGACAGATTGTCCATATTTATCTCCTGTTCCATATCGTGGAAGAGAGAATGAACCAGCTTTTATTTCAGCGACCGCAGAGTTTGTAGCTAATTTTTTAGAAAATAAAAACGTACTGGATCAAATATTTGATAATACTGTTAGATTTTTTAGTATTTCGGTGAAGTAGGTATTCAATTTGAATGTGTTACTTAATAGTGAACAAAAACATGTTCAGAAAATTGGTCTTGCGATGATTAATTCTCTGAATGTGTTGCAGATGAATGTCATAGAATTGCGAGAATTTGTTCTCAAAGAATATAAGACAAATCCAGCGATGGAACTTGTTAGGTATGATAAAAATACTTCAGAAAATTACGATAAAAACAATGAATATTTAGCATTAATAAAAGATAAACAATCTATTGAAGAATATATTTTATCCCAAATTCCAGATTGGACACAAGAAAAGCAAGATATTTTGTTAGAAATTGTTTACAATTTGGATGAACGTGGTTTTTTTAATGGAAATTTTACGTCAATTGCTGAAAAATTTCATGTCACAGAAAGGGAAGTAGAAAATATTAGTGATGAATTAAAAAGTTTACACCCGTATGGTTTATCATCAAGTAATCTTGCAGAAGCACTAATAATGCAAGTTAAAAATACTTTACCAGAAAGTGACATTAAAAACTTAACTATTAACTTAATTCAGGATCATCTTGAGGATATATTACATGGTTTTTTTAAAAAAATAGCCAAAAAAAAGTCAATTTCTATTGAGAAAGTTAAAAAAATTAGCCATTTTGTAATAAAATTGAATTTTTCGCCTTTGTCTTTTTTTCATTCAGAAGATGCACTTGAAATTGTTCCAGATGTAAAATTTTCTAAAGTAAATGATGAATGGAAAATTGAAATTAATGAATCGTATTATCCTGAAATACGATTTAGTAAGATATATAAAGATGTTTTTTTATTATCAGAACAAGCTTCAACGATAGAATACATGAGAAATTGTGCAAAGAAGGTTAAGTGGCTTTCTAATGCCATTCAAAAACGCAATACAACCTTATATAATATTGCAAATGCTATTTTAAGTCGGCAGCGAAAATTCTTTGAATTTGGGCAAAAATGGCTTAAAGGGTTATCTTTAAAAGAAATTGCAAGTGATATAAATGTGAACATTTCCACTGTTAGTCGCGCAATATTTGGGAAGTATGCTGATACTCCTTTCGGTATTAAGAAAATGGATTTTTTCTTCGATTCTAATGTCAATGGATATTCTTCAACTTTTATTAAGACAGAAATAAAAAAAATATTACAGCGATCTGTTAAGCCACTGAGTGATCAAAAAATCGCTGATTTATTGAAAGAATTGGGAATAAATGTGGCTCGTCGAACAATAACAAAATACCGTAAAGAAGATAATTTACCGAATTCTCGTTTACGTCAGATTTCGGTAGAAAATTAAAATTTCGGTTTGACTATATTTTGTTGGTTGCGATGAGCTACAAAATTTTCTCCAGTATTCCAAATTTTATCATTGATAAGTAGCTTATATTCAAAATCTTCTGTGCATTGAGGTAGTTCTAATGCCCAAAAGTTAGTATCATGGTTCTTTAAAGCAATTCCCTTTTCCCAATTTAATCCGCATCCAGCCCCGCGTATATATAATGTATTACCAAATCCTATATTAACTTCCGCAATAATTTTCGTTAGACTATTTTCTATTTTAGAACAACAACATTCGGACTCTGTGTCAGAATCTGTATCGAGATATTCTACTTTAGTGTTTCCGCAAATTGCTACTTTTGTTTTACAAGACGAGCTTGAAGAAGTTTTTGGTTTGGGTTGTGTTTTATTTTTATTACATGTTTTTGGCATATATTTTCGCTCCACTTTTAAAGTTACGAATCTTTATTGTAAAAAAAATGTTTAATTTTTAAAGTATTTTCTTTGTGATTTTGTTTTTTGAAAATTCCTTGACTTTTGTTTTATAAGGTTAAGTTGTCTTATATGAACTCTTTCCGTTTTTGGATGATATTATTTTTATTATCAGCTGCTTTATTTGGATGTTCTTCAACAAGAGATCCAGCATCTTCTAAGTTACCGTGGGCACGTCCAGCTAGCTGGGATGGTGGGCAGCAAGTCACTAATCAAGCTGGTTCCCATGTCAATGCATCTAATCACTTTAAAAATGGACAATAATTTGTGGGATTATATATAGTAGGTACTCCTATAGGAAATTTAGAGGATATTTCATATCGTGCGGTAAAATGTTTGCAGATGTGTGATATTATAATTTGCGAAGATACAAGGATAAGTTCCAGATTGTTGTCAAAATTTGATATTTGTAAACCATTGATCAGTTATCGAGACGATAATGAAGTTCAGATGAGTGGAATTTTATTATCGAAGTTACAAGCAGGCAAAAATATTTGTTTAGTTAGTGATGCAGGTATGCCATGTATTAGTGATCCAGGGTTTCGAATTGTTCGTGCATGTCATAAAAATAATATTAAAGTGAGCATTATCCCAGGTGCATGTGCTGCATTATCGGCATTAGTTTGTTCTGGATTACCAAGTGATGGATTTTTATTTTTAGGATTTTTACCCAATAAATCCGCAGCGAGGGTAAAGGTTTTTGAAAAATACTCTAACTTTGATTATAGTTTAATTTTTTATGAGTCTTGTCATCGTTTATTAAAATTTCTAGAAGATGCTTCTAAGGTATTAGAAGATACTCGGTGTATATGTATAGCTAAAGAGATTACAAAAATTCATGAGCGATTTTTTATTGGAAATTTAATAGACATTAAAGAAAATTTAATTAAATTCCCTATTAAAGGAGAGTTTGTAATTATTATAGCACCTAAACGGTTTGTTATTTAATTATTATTGCGTAGGTAAGAAGGTGTGTTATTAGAAAAAATTGACGCCATATGTCAGAAAGTAGTAAATACATTTTAGAGTTTGAAAAACCATTACAAGCTTTGACGAAGATGTTGCTTGATATACAAGCACAATCCATAGATGCTAATGTCAATGTTTCAAATGAAATTGAAATAATAAAGTCTAAGATCATGGCAATGCGTCAGGAAATTTATTCAAATCTGACGATATGGCAGAGGATACAAATAGCGAGACATCCAAATCGCCCATATTCAATGGATTATATTTCAGCAATTTTTTCAGATTTTCAAGAATTACATGGCGATAGGTTGTTTGCGGATGATCATTCCATTGTTTGTGGAACTGCTTTTTTAAATAGTGAACCAATAATGATAGTTGCTGAACAAAAGGGGCGTTCCACTAAAGAAAATATTTTTCGAAATTTTGGGTGCCCAAATCCTGAAGGGTATAGAAAAGCGTTGCGTGTAATGAAATTAGCGGATCGGTTTCGTTTGCCTATTATTTCATTTGTTGATACGCCTGGAGCTTACCCTGGAGTTGGATCAGAAGAGCGCCATGTAGCTGAAGCTATAGCGGTAAATATTCGCGATATGTTTACACTTACTGTACCAATAATTGCCGTTATTGTCGGAGAAGGAGGATCTGGTGGCGCTTTAGGTATTGCTGTTGCTGACCGTGTATTAGCTCTAGAAAATTCATATTATTCTGTAATTTCTCCGGAAGGGTGTGCAGCTATTTTATGGAAAGATCATTCCAAAGCATCTTATGCTGCAGAAGCATTATCTTTATCAACTGATCAACTTTTAAAATTTAATATTATTGAAGATGTTATCAAAGAGCCATTAGGAGGAGCTCACAATGATTATAATCAAATTACTAGTTCTGTGAAAGGTGCCATATTTTCTCATTTGCAAGAGTTAAAAAATTATTCTGCAGCAGATTTAATCAATCGACGGTATGATCGTTTTAGAAAACTAGGAGTGTTTGAAAATGTGAATGATGAGGTGATGTAGTAGGGCATGAAAGGGGTTAATTTTGTATTATCGTTTATTTGTATTGGTCTTTTGTCATTAATTGGCTTATTATCGAAGCGATTAATACATGCGATAAATGAAGAATTATATTTTAATAAAAAAAGTAAGATTTTAAACGTTCAAGAGAACAAATTGATAGAAGAATTTAAATTAAAGCAAGATTATATGCGCAAAATGATTTGCGATAAGAATTTTATTGAGCAAATAATTCATGAAAAAACTGGTTTGTGTAAGCCTAATGAAATTATTGTTAAATTTGAGGATTAGTATTTATTTATGGATAATATATTTATGGATAATACAGCCAAAGAAATTCGGAAAAAATTTTACGACTACGGTCAAGAGCATGTTTTTAAATTTTGGGAAATTTTGTCTAAAGATTCACAATTAAAGCTCTTGCAGCAGGCAAAAGCTATAGATTTGGAATATTTGAAAAAAATTGTTAATTCTGTTTTGTTTGAACGTACTGTGAGTAATTCACTTAATGATATTCAACCTGCTAATTTTATTAAATTTCCAAATAGTGAAACTGACTGGTTGCGTTGGAAGGATACTGTGCGACTGGGAGAACAAAAGATTCGAGATGGTAAAGTTGCTGTTTTTACAGTAGCTGGAGGGCAGGGGACGCGTCTGGGGTGTGTAATTCCTAAGGGAACATTGCCGGTTACTCCAATAAAAAAGAAAAGTTTATTCCAATTGTTCGCTGAAAAAATTCGAGCTTCCGAAAAAAAATATGAGACCCAATTTCATTGGGTAATTCTAACAAGTGATAGAAATCATAATGAAACAATAGAATTTTTCGGGAAGAATAATTCCTTCGGTCTTGAAAATGTATATTTTATCAAGCAAGGTTTAATGCCAGCCATTGATTTTGATGGTAAAATTTTAATGGAGGCGAAGGACAAGATTTCCATGCATCCTAATGGACATGGCGGGGCCTTAAAAGCATTGGGGCAAACTGGAACCTTAACAATGTTAGAAAATATTGGCGTTGATACTATTAGTTATTTTCAAGTGGATAATCCATTGGTAAGGTGTGTAGATCCATATTTAATTGGTATACATGAACAGAATAAGGCTCAAATTACTTCTCGTATGGTAAAAAAATTATTTCCAGAAGAAAAAATGGGGGTATTTTGCGAACAAAATGGGCAGATTAAAGTCGTAGAATATTCAGATTTACCGAAAGAGTACGCAATGGCAAAAACTGAAACTGGCGATTTGAAATTTTGTAGCGGAAATGTTGGAATTCATGTTTTAGACGTATCGTTTATTAAACGATTTAATGGAGCCAATATACAGTCAGAAATTCCATATCATGTTGCAAAAAAAATTATTCCTACAATTGATAATTTAGGTGAACCGATAGTGCCAGAACAGCCGAATGGCATTAAATTGGAAATGTTTATATTTGATGCATTCCCGTTCGCTAGTAAAAATATTATTGTTGAAAGCAAGCGAAGTGAGACTTTTAGTCCAGTAAAGAATATGGATGGATTAGATTCTCCGAAGACTTGCCAACAGGACCAATTGCGATTATTTTCGCATTGGTTATTGCAAGCTGGTGCAGATATTCCGACAGATGCTAGTGGATTACCGCCATTTGATATTGAGATTAGTCCGATGTTTGCTGATAACGAAAAAGATTTTTTAAAAAAATGGTCGAGTTTAGAAGCAAAACCTGCAATTGGTCCTGGACAGTATATCGAATAAATATATACTACCACCTATGGTAGGTGTTAAATCTTTAAATATGCATGAGGAGTTACTCGAGAGTACTCGTGCCAATATATTGGATTTTATTGAATGTGATGATTTGCCGAAGTGGGCACGCAACTCGATTTATGAATTGTTGGAAGAAAAAAATTTTGAAGAATTAAACGATCGTTTTTTTAAAACTTCTGAATTCGGTACAGGTGGAATACGTGGGCGAACTGTTGGTAAATGTGTTGCACGATCAGAACAAGGAAATTCTTCTTCTAAAATTCCAGAACATGCCGCTGTTGGTTCAGTCTGTGTAAATGACTTCAACATTGTATGTGCAACGATGGCCTTATTTAGATATTGCCAAAAATTTTTATCACATAATAATCAAGGATATAGGCAACCTACTTTAGTAGTTTCTAGAGATACACGTTGCTTTTCTAAGCATTTTTGCGAGCTCTGTGCATCGACATGGAGTAAACTTGGTGGACAAGCACTTATTTTTGAAGCTCCTCGTTCAACACCGCAACTTAGTTTTTCTGTGCGATATTTACATGCGACAGCCGGAGTGATGATAACTGCTAGCCATAATCCTTGGCATGATAATGGTTTTAAAGCTTATTTTTCTGACGGTGCTCAAATGGTCGATCCACATGCTTCTGGTGTAGTAGATGAATATGATAAAATATCAATGAAGGAGATTATTCCATATCTTGATATCGATCTATCTAATGTTACTCTTCTTGAAGAATATGTTGATGATATTTACTTAAATAGTGTTGCAGAAACTGTAATTAATGATGAATTATTGCTTAATAATAGCCCATCGGTAGTGTTTACGCCATTACATGGTGTTGGAGCAGTTTCAGCCTTGCCATTGATGGATAAGTTTAAAATAAAATATTTTGTTGTTGAATCTCAAAATGATCAAGATTCATTATTTAGTACAGTAAAATCACCAAATCCTGAAAATAAAGAAACATTAAGTCTTGCTATTGAAAGTGCTAAAATTCACAATACAGACATTGTATTAGCTACTGATCCTGATGATGATCGTGTCGCTATAGTTGCAAAGAATAAAAGTGGGGAATATGAATATTTTTCTGGTAACATGGCATGGTCAATGTTATTAGAATATCGATTAAAATCACTTTTTGATAAACAAATTTTATCATCAAATAATTCTCAGCATGCAGTGATTATAAAGACTTTTGTTACGACACCACTTATTGAAAAAATTGCAAAATATTACAATGTTAAATGTATAAATACCCTAACAGGGTTTAAGTGGATAGGGGAAAAAATTAATGATTATGAATTAGATTTGGTGAAAAATATTTATTCTAATGATGGTATTAGTCTAAATTATGATTTAACTACGTATGAAAAAAGAAAGAATCTTTTGCTGAAACATTCTAGTTGGTTTATATTTGGATGCGAGGAAAGTTATGGTTGTTTATCAAGTGATGTTGTTAGAGATAAAGATGCTAATTCGGCGGTATTAATGTTATGTGAATTAGCTGCTTATGCTAAGCAACGTAAAATAACCTTGTGTGACCTAAAATATGAAATGTTCGAGAAGTATGGATACTTTGGAGAATCTGTCTTAAATATTTATTATAGTGGTGCTGATGGTGCTAAAAAAATTGCCAACATCTTAAGTAGTTATCGCGAAGATCATCCAAGCGTAGTAGATGGTGCAAAAGTTGTTAAGTTTACAGATTTTAAGCAAGATGTTATTGTTGATGCAGATGGTAAGAAAATTTCTAAGCAAGATTTCTTTTTTATAGAGCTTAATAATGGATGTAAGTATGCTGTGCGTGCTAGTGGTACGGAGCCAAAAATTAAATTTTATATATTTTGCGAAAGAAAAGTTGATTCAGATATTTTTCATACTCAGAATGAAGTGGAAACGCTGATAGACAAATTGAAAAATTTTTTGGAACATGATGCTGCTAGAAGGTCAGTTTTAAAACTTGAAAAATGATATCCAATCAATTTATTTACCCGGCTATGATTTTTGATGAAAATCAATTATTGTTAATAGCTGGTCCATGTTCGCTTGAAAATGAGATGGTTAGTTGTACTGTGGCTGAAAATCTTGCAGAATTACAGGAAAAATATCATGATGTAAAAATTGTATTTAAAGGATCTTTTGATAAAGCTAATAGATCTTCTATTTTTAGTAATCGTGGTCCAGGTTTGAAAGAAGGGTTGAGGTTACTTTCTTTGGTGAAATCTCGTTATCATTTACTGGTAACAACGGACATTCATTTGCCGGAGCAGGCAAGTGTTGTTGCTGAAATTTGTGATCTATTACAAATCCCAGCTTTTTTATGTCGTCAGACAGATTTATTAATTGCATCTGCCAGGACAGGAAGATCAATATCTGTTAAAAAAGGACAATTTTTATCGCCACAAGAAATGCATTATGTCGTGCAAAAGTTAAATGAAGCAGGGGCATATGAAGTTTTACAAATGGAAAGGGGGACGACTTTTGGATATAACAACCTTGTCGTTGATATGCGTTCATTTGAGATTATGAAACGTGATGGTTGTCCTGTATTATTTGATGCTACACATAGTGTACAATTACCAG
>CBCPNC010000060.1:0-10281 GCA_965120425.1 uncultured Opitutia bacterium | reverse complement strand
AGCTGGAGAAACTAAAATTTCTTCACCGTTGCTTTTAATAAAAACAGAACCATCAAATGTTTTTTCATTCTTTCCAAGTGGGCCCTCTACCGTAACAACAGGCCCATTTATAGCAACCTTCACATTCGCCGGGATTTTTATCGGTAATTTTCCTATTCTACTCATAATCAACCATTAATTACCAAACGTAACATAAAATTTCACCACCTACGCCAGATTTTACAGCTTTAAAACCTGACATAACACCACGAGAAGTGGACATTATAACTACACCTATGCCGTTCAAAACACTAGGAATATCTTTAGCTTTACAATATTGACGGCATCCTGGAGTGCTAACACTGTGTATTTCATTAATAGCAGGAATTGTGTTAACATATTTTAATTTGATTTTTAAATCGAATCTATTGTTTTTGGCGTCAACTTTTTCAAAACTGCTAATTAAACCATTTTCTTGTAACACTCGAGCAATACCCTCTAAAAGTCGGGACCAGCGAAAAGTGCAAGTATATTTATTTGCTGCGCTACTATTCCTTATGTGTGTAATAAAATCACTTACAATATCCATAACTTATCCCTGTTCTATTTTTTACCATGATGATTTTGTTACGCCAGGAATTTCTCCAAACGCTATCATTTCACGCAACTGTATCCTGGATAACCCAAACCAGCGATGATATCCACGTGAACGCCCAGTAATTGCGCAACGATTGCGCACTCTAACTGGTGAAGAATTTCTTGGAAGCTTCGCTAACTTTTTTTGAGCATCCCAATATTGTTCATCTGTTAATGTAGTATCAAGTAGTTGCTTCTTTAGAGCCTTTCTTTGAACTTCATATTTAGCTACTAAAGCTATTCTCTTTTTGTTTCTAGCTATTGATGATTTTTTAGCCATACAAATCCGTCCTGTCTTATATACTTCGCTCCCTTATTGTTGTTTTCTCCTAAACGGCATACCAAATTTTGATAGTAGGATATGACCTTCCCTATCAGTTTTTGCAGTCGTCACAAAAGTTATATCCATTCCTATGACTTTTTTATCACGATCAATTGTAATTTCTGGAAAAATAGTGTAATCATTAATTCCAATGGTATAGTTTCCTCTTCCATCAAACTTATTAGAAATGCCACGAAAATCACGTATTTTGGGTAGCGCTATAGAAATAAATTTTAACAAAAACTCATACATATTGCGTCCACGTAATGTAACTTTTGCACCCACTGGCATCCCCTGACGTAGTTTAAAATTCGATATACTTTTTTTTGCTTTCGTTAATACGGCCTTTTGCCCAGCGATTAGAGAAATTTCATTTTGCACTTCTTGTGCTTGTGCCTTGTCGCTATCGGAACTTATAGCGGAATTGATAACTATTTTTTCTATCTTAGGAACACAAAAAACATTTTTATACCCTAACTCTTTAATGAGGCTAGGAATAATTTGCTCTTTATATAGACTTTTCAAAAATGGTTCACTCATATTTTTTATTTCGCTGGAATAGGTTAAAGTTACCTACATCACTGCCTTCCTTAAAAAAGATTTTTCAGTTTATGAAGTCAAGACGTTTTTATTTATTTAATTGATGTTTTGCGTCATACTTTGACTTTAACATTACATTAGAACAATGTATCGGTTGTTCCATTTCAATTATCGCACCTTCTGGATGTTGCTGAGATTTCTTTAGATGCTTCTTAACAAGCGCTACACCTTCTACAATAACCTTAGATTTATCGCGTAGAACACGTAATATTTTCCCGGATTTTCCTTTATGGTCTCCACTTAACACTATGACATCATCATTTCTTTTTAGTTTCATTTTCATTAAATGACCTCCGGCGCTAATGACAAAATCTTTGTAAAATTTTTTTGTTTTAGTTCACGTGCAATTGGCCCAAAAATACGAGTGCCGCGTGGGTTCTTTTTATCATCTATGATCACGCAAGCATTGGAATCAAAACGTAAATAACTACCGTCAGAACGACGAATAGGATATTTACTTCTTACTATGACTGCTTGGACTACGCTTCCTTTCTTGATTGTTGCTTCAGGTGTACTCTTCTTTACACTACAGACAATGATATCGCCAACTGTAGCTGTTCTTTTTATTTGCCCAAGCCTTCTGATCATTTTTACTTGTTTAGCTCCTGTATTATCTGCTACTTGTAATATACTTTCTTGTTGTAACATTTTTAAATCTCCATTTTACTGCGTTACTTTAGTATAGGATATTCTATTCATTAATACCTTGAGCTGTATTTATAATTTTATTCAATCTCCAACGCTTCAACTTACTTAGTGGACGAGTTTCCATAACTTCTACAGTGTCACCAATTTGACATTTATTATCGGCATCATGAACATGAATGACAGTTTTACGTTTAATCTCTTTCTTATATAAAGCATGTGGAATTTTATATGAGTAAGACACTTTTACTGTTTTATTACCCGAACGACTGATAACTTTTCCAGTTAAAACTTTTCTGCTATTTCTTTCTACCATACTTACCTTACATATATGCTATTTTTGTCGAACTGAATTTTTCGCTGTAAGAATACGTGCTATATTTTTTCGGATCTCTGAAAATTTGTGATGCTGCGTTACTTGACTAACATTCTTTTTTAAGTTTAACATTTCTAATTCATTACGCAACTCACGTTCCTTGCTTTCAAGTTCCGATATTGACATTTCTTTAAATTCATTCTTTTTCATCGTAATATTTAATAAGTGTTTTGTTCTTCGCGACTTATAAATCTGCAATGTACAGGAATCTTTCCATCAGCAAGACGCATAGCCTCTCTAGCGATTGTCAGTGAGACACCAGATAGTTCAAAGAAGATATTTCCGGGTTTTACTTGGGCTACCCAATACTCTACGGGACCTTTCCCTTTCCCCATACGGGTTTCAGCTGGTTTTTTAGTTATTGGTTTATTAGGGAATACACGCATCCACATTTTACCTTTACGCTTAAGATGACGATTAATAGCGACACGTGCAGCTTCTAATTGAGAAGATGACATTTTGCCACGTTCAAGTGCTTGAATAGCAAAATCACCGAAAGCGATCGAGTCGCCACCTTTGGCATTACCACGATTCCTTCCCTTTTGTACCTTTCTATATTTCGTTTTTGATGGTAATAAACCGCTCATTTTGATACCTTGAACAAATTATTATTTTTCTGGTTGCTTATTGCAAATCCAACACTTTATTCCAATTTTCCCGTACACTGTATTTGCTTCTGAAAATCCATAATCAACATTGGCACGTAAAGTGTGCAAAGGAATACTTCCCGCTCGTTGTTCTTCGCTACGGGCAATTTCGGCACCACCTAACCGTCCAGAACACCTTACTCGTACTCCATTCGCTCCGAAACTCATAGTAGCATGTATCGCTTTTTTTAACACGCGTCTAAATGGCACTCTATGTTCGATTTGAGCAGCAATACTATCAGAAACAAGCTGAGCATTGAGATCAGGTTTTTTTATTTCTTGAACGTCAACAAGCACATCGCGCCCTGTTAAAGTATTTAACATATCTGCTAGACGTTCCAATTCTTTACCTTTTACACCTATAACTACTCCCGGACGTGGAGTGTGCAACTTCACTCTTATCTTATCTCCTGAACGTTCAATATCAATACTTGCTATTGAAGCATACTTCAATTTTTCTTTTATAAATTTACGAATTTTGAAATCTTCACTTATAAACTTTGGAAAATCTTTTTTATTTGCAAACCAATGAGATTTCCAGTCTCTTCTAATAGGTAGTCTAAAAGCGATAGGATTGACTTTTTGTCCCATAATAATTACCTTTCAATCTGAACTTGTTTTAATATAACTTTGATATGACTCGTTCTTTTTCTAATAGGATGGGCAGATCCACGAGCGGCTGGAGTGTACCGTTTGAAAGCAGGTCCTTCTTCAACAATAACGTTATCGACCAATAAATCATTTGACAGTAAATTATTGTTGTTTTCGGCGTTAGCAACTGCACTGGATATCGTTTTATATATCAAACGCGCTGATTTACGTGGAGAAAATTTTAGAAATGATAACGCATCTTGCACTCTGCGCCCGCGTAAAACACGTGCTATATCTCGCACTTTTTTTGCGGACATACGCGCATATTTCAACTTTGCTTCTACTTCCATATATAAATCTACCTTATTTAAGCCTTTTTAGTATGAGGATTATGACCTTTGAAGGTTCGCGTATGAGAAAACTCACCAAGCTTATGTCCGACCATGTTTTCGGTAACATAAATGTCAATAAACTTTCTACCATTGTGCACTAAAAAAGTTAATCCCACAAAATCTGGTGTAATAGTTGATCTTCGTGACCATGTTTTTATTGGTTTAGTTGATTTATTTTTCTGTGTTTCAAGAACTTTTTCCAATAAGCAAACATCAACAAAATATCCTTTCTTTTTAGAACGTGTCATACATTAAATCCTATTGCTGCTACTACTCTCTTGTCTCATTTTTCTACCATTTCTGCGTATAAGAATCATTTTATTTGAGGTCTTAGATCTTCTTCTCGTTGGTTTGCCCTTAGCTAATTGTCCCCATGGCGATACAGGATGACCACCGCCTGAAGTTTTTCCTTCACCACCACCCATTGGGTGATCAACTGGGTTCATAGCTACACCACGTACACGCGGGCGACGTCCAAGCCAACGATTGCGACCAGCTTTCCCTAAAGAAATTTTACCATGTTCATCATTTCCAACAACCCCGATGGTTGCTCGACAATCAACGTGTAGGCAACGGATTTCCCCACTAGGCATTTTTAATGTAGCTGTTTCATTTTCAATAGCTACTAATTGCGCACTCGCTCCAGCAGCACGCGCAAGTTTTGCTCCACTTCCAGGCTCAATTTCTATGGAATGAACAAATACACCTTGTGGAATGTATCTCAATGGCATAGATATTCCATCCGAAAAATCATCTGTTTTTTCATTATAATTACATACTACGCTTCCTACCTGCATTGACTTTGTAGCCAAGACGTACCTTTTTTCTCCATCTTTGTAAGCCAACAGTGCAATATTTGCAGATCTTTTAGGATCATATTCAATCGATTGCACAGTAGCCGGTATATCAAACTTTTCTCTTCTGAAATCTATTAAGCGCAACTGTTGTTTATGTCCACCGCCACGTCGCCTAACGGTTACTCTACCGTAACAATTTCTTCCACTGTTTCTATGTGCTGCTACAGTTAGTTGTTTATTTGGTGCATTGCGAGAAACCTGATTTTTTATTTTTGTCAAGAATCTCTGTCCTGGAGTTAAAGGCTTGGATTTTATTATTGTCATTTTACAAAATTCCCAATTTTTATATTACCTCAATTTTATCTCCTTGTTTTAGAGATACTATAGCCTTTTTAAATGATTGTATTCGACCAGGTTTTGCACCGCGTATACGAGCACGTTTTAATTTGCTACTCGTTCTTAATACGTTTACAGAGGTTACTTTAACCTTAAATAAATTTTCAACTGCTTTAGCAATGCTTTGCTTAGTAGCGCATTTGCATACCTTAAAGGTATATCGATTAAAATCAGCAGACAAATAATTCGATTTTTCGGTTAATAATAATTCTTTTAATATTCCAAAATTATCCATCTTATTACTCCTTTGCACTTAACCCAGCACGATTTAACAGAATGTGTAAGGCTTTTTCGGATACTATAATATTTTTATGACGTATAATATCGTAAGCATTGACCGATTGGGCATCTATCATGAAGACACTTGGTATATTTCTTGTAGAAAGTATAAAATTTTCTGAAAATGTATCAGAAATCAACAAGGTATTACCATTTGGAGCAACATTATTGATTCTTTTGGCAACTTCTTTGGTTTTTGGAACGTCTGCACAAAACTCAGAAATAACTATTAACTCATGAGTTACAATCTTTTCAGATATAACCTTTGCCAATGCTGCTATTTTTAATTTCTTGTTAATTTTTTGAGAATAATCTCTTGGTTTTGGACCGAAAACCACGGCACCACCTGACCATATAGGACTGCGCTTTGAACCATGACGAGCCATTCCAGTGCCCTTTTGTCTATACGGTTTCTTGCCAGTGCCACTCACTGCACCATAATCTTTAGTACAAGCATCACCTTGCCTTAAATTAGCAGCAAAAGAAACCAAGTACTGACGTAAGGCAGCATTATTCTTATCAGAATCAACTAGCGTCACTTCAGGAAAACTTTTTTCATCCAAAGAAGACCAATCTTTATTGTAAAATCTTAATTTCATTTATTTCCTCCGCTCTTTACTTTGGATTTTATTGCACGCCTTACCATAATAAGAGAATTTTTAGCACCTGGCACACTCCCTTTTATTAACATAAGACCATTATCATTATCGATTGAAACGATAGAAAGATTTTGAATTGTGCATCTGTCACAACCGAAATGACCAGGCATCTTCCGTCCTTTAAATACGTGTCCTACCCACTGGCGTTGTCCGTACGATCCACCGCGACGGTGAAACATAGAGCCATGAGCTGCTGGACCACCGTGGAATCCATGTCGTTTCATAACACCTGAAAATCCACGTCCTTTTGTTTGACCAATAACGTCGATCATATCACCTTTGTTAAATTCACTGAGGGATGATATTTCGCCAAGCGTATATTGTTCCGTTGAGTCTACTCGTAATTCATGGAATTCAACCGGAGTAAAATTTTTAAATTCTTTGTTTTGACCAATTTCAGCTTTAGTAGAATGCTTTATTTTCTTTTCTCCAAACCCAAACTGAACAGCAGTATAGCCATCTGATTCAATAGTTTTTAGTTTAGAGATTATGCATTTTTCAGCTTTGATTACCGTTACAGGAATTAAATTGGATGCATCATCATAAATCTGAGTCATTCCAATTTTTTTTCCTACTAATAAAATATTTCTTTTCTTTTCCATACTAAGCGGCAGGGGAATATCCTGCTTTAGACACATCAACAGCTATAAAAATCGTTTTTTTAAAACGCAAGCACAAAATTTATACCGTTAATAAATCAATTTTTACATCCACTCCTGCTGGTAAATTTAATTTCTTTAAAGCATCAGCAGTATCCACTGTCGGCTCAAAAATATCTACTAAGCGCCCATGGGTTCTAATTTCAAAATGATCAGACGATTTCTTATCAATATGTGGTGAGCGATTGACACAAAACTTACGAATACGCATAGGTAAAGGAACAGGGCCAGATACTCTAGCACCTGAGCGTTTTGCAGTATCTACAATGTCAATACTTGCCTGATCTATTAGGCGATAATCAAAACTTTGAAGCTTTATCCTTATTTTCTGTTTTAAACCTGTGCTTGTTTTTTTCTGTACTGCCATTTATTTTCCTTTATCTTTTATTAGGGGAATTTTCTATGATTTTTGTAAGCAACCCTGCTGGAACTTGCTCAAAATGAGAAGGTTCCATTGTATATGTTGCACGACCTTTGGATAGAGAACGAACATCAGTAGCATATCCAAACATCATTTCCAGAGGAACAAAGGCTCTAATTGTCGTTATTCCATGTTTTGAGTCTATCCCCTGAATTTGGCCACGACGACGGTTTAAATCTCCGACAATATCTCCCTGATATTCATCAGGAGTTGATACATCTACTTTCATGATAGGTTCAAGCAAAATTGGATTTGCTTTTCGCATAGCCTCTTTGAATCCGAAAATACCGGCCATCTTAAACGCTAATTCCGATGAATCGACCTCATGGAAGCTGCCATCGACTATTCGAGCTACAAAATCAATCACTGGATATCCAGCAATAACACCAGTCATAGCGCCCTCCATGATACCATCTTGAGTCGGCTTAATAAATTCCTTAGGGATTACACCACCAACAATTTCGTTGATAATTTCTATACCTTTGCCCCTTTCTGCTGGTTCAATCTTAATAACAGCATGACCATACTGTCCATGTCCACCAGTTTGTCTAATAAATTTTCCTTCGCCAGTAGCTGCTGTAGAAATTGTTTCTTTATATGCTATTTGTGGACGGCCTGCATCCGCTTCAACATTAAATTCTCGAAATAATCTGTCTCTTATGATATCTAAGTGAAGTTCACCCATCCCTGCGATTATCGTTTGCCCAGTCTCTTGGTTCGTTGTTACGATAAATGTAGGATCCTCTTCAGCTAGTCTCTGTAACCCAATTGAAAGTTTTGCTTGATCTGCCTTTGATTTCGGTTCAATTGACATACTTATGACAGGTTCTGGGAATGTCGGTGGTTCCAAGATGAGATTCAAATCTTCATCACATAATGTATCACCAGTAACAACACCTTTAATCCCGACAAGAGCACAGATATCACCTGAATATGCAACATCTATGTCCTCACGTGCATCAGCTTTCATAATTACTAAACGACTGATACGTTCATTTTTTCTTGTACGAGGGTTATAAACAGTACTACCTTTTTTCAACTGACCGGCGTATACGCGACAAAATACTAATTTACCAACGTAAGGGTCTGTCATTAACTTAAAGGCCAATGCTGCTACTTTACCATTATCATCTACTGGTATTGCTGATTCTTCATTATCATCTTTAAATGCACGAGTTGGTGGAAGATCAAGAGGGCTTGGTAAATAATCAACGATAGCGTCGAGTAGCATTTGAACACCCTTATTTTTAAATGAACTACCTGGAATAACGCCAACGAATTTCATAGCGACTGTTGCTTTACGTATTCCAAGTTTTAGTTCTTCTGGTGTAATTTCTTCGCCATTTAAATATTTTTCTGCTATTTCATCGTCAAAATCTGCAACTGATTCAATTAGTTGTTCACGATATTTCTTAGCGTCCTCAAGTATATCTGCTGGAATGTCAACGGTGTCGTATTGAACACCATTAACAGAATTTTCCCGATATATATAAGCTTGCATGGCTACTAAATCAACTAATCCGCTAAAATTTTCACCTGCACCAATATTTAAAAACAATGGATGAGCGTTCCCTTTTAATTTTTCTCTAATGTCATTAACAGCATTTAGGAAATCTGCCCCCATTCGATCCATTTTATTGATGAATGCGATACGTGGTACATTATACTTATCCATTTGTCTCCACACTGTTTCTGACTGTGGTTGAACACCAGCAACACCACAAAAAACAGCGACCGCGCCATCTAATACACGCAATGAACGTTCTACTTCAGCAGTAAAATCAACGTGACCTGGAGTATCTATTATATTAATTCTGTGCTTAATATCTGAAAATGGGCCTGATTTAGTAGTCCAAGAGCATGAAATGGCAGCCGAAGTAATAGTTATACCTCGTTCCCTTTCTTGTTCCATCCAGTCGGTTACGGCTGTTCCGTCATGAACCTCACCCATTTTATGAACGACGCCAGTATAGAATAGGATACGCTCTGTGGTTGTTGTTTTACCAGCATCAATATGAGCTGCTATACCGATGTTACGAGTAAATTCTAATGGAGTTCCCCTTGACTTAGAATTTGCTGGCGATAATTTTGTATGTGTAGACATTCTTTGACCTTAAATTGCTTAATTGATTACCAACGTAAGTGCGCAAATGCACGATTTGCTTGCGCCATACGATGTACTTCATCTTTCTTTTTAACTACAGAACCAGTGTTGTTATAAGCATCAACAATTTCTTGAGCCAATGCTTCTTTCATTGGTATTCCTTTACGAGAAGCAGCTAATTCTATCATCCAGCGAAAAACAAGTGCATGTTGCCGTTCATATGGAACTTCGACTGGAACTTGATAAGTAGCACCACCAATACGTTTACTTTTTACTTCCACTTTAGGACGAGCATTTTCTAATGCACCTAATAAAAGATCTACAGGGTCTCCTTTCCCTAATTTTTCACTGACCCGTTCTATAGCTCCATATACGATAGAACGTGCTAACGACTTTTTCCCGCGTTCCATTACCATATTGATTAATTGTCCAATCAACGTACTACCATAACGTGGATCTTTTAAAACTATTCGTTTTACTGCTCTTCTACGACGAGACATTTCTTACTTCTCCTAAAATTTTTATTCTATTTTTGCTTTGGACGTTTTACTCCATACTTTGAACGACTTCTGCGGCGCTTATCTACACCAGAACAATCAAGTGCACCACGTACGACGTGATATCTTACACCAGGCAGATCTTTTACACGTCCACCACGCACTAAAACTACACTATGTTCCTGCAATTTGTGTCCTTCATCTGGAATGTAGGCTATAACTTCTGAACCATTTGTTAAACGTACTTTAGTGACTTTACGTACAGCCGAATTTGGTTTTTT
>CBCPNC010000059.1:0-11098 GCA_965120425.1 uncultured Opitutia bacterium | reverse complement strand
AAGAAAATATCGTGTGCAAAATTTAAATGAATAATAACACTCACTTTTGGTGGGAAACAATTTTTTTTGAAAATATATTATATAAGTTTTTGATTTGTTTTATATTAAAGTTGTTTATTTCAAATATATTGTGATATTTTTTAATAGTGTGTCACATGTGTTTTCCTTCTATAATATTGTGCATCGCGTTTGTATTGCTTAGTAATATCATGAGCTATGTTTAGCATTTCTAATGTAAGAGTATACTTAGTAGGAATACCTTGCACAATATATTCTTGAGATTGTTTGTTAATATATGTTTGTTTGTAGGGTTCTATTTTTATTTCTCTAATAATAAATGGAATTTCTGAATTACGAAGGTTATTTAGATATTTTCTAAATGTTTCTGTAAAAGTTTCAAATGTTATTCGATAAGTATTTGTCGATAAAATTGATGATACAATAGAATTGTTGTCTATTAAAAATGTGTCACCATTGCGATATGTGATGGCACTGTCTTTAATTCCACGCTTTATAGAATCTATTTTGAGGTATGTTGTGCGCGCTTCAAATAGATGATTTAAAAATAAACTAATTTGTTCTTTTTGAAGATGAATGTCATCGATTTCACTTCCCAGTGGTTGTTCCTTTTTATTCAAATATTCTTTAAAACTAAATGAGTACTCTTCTTCATAATTTATTCCCAGTGAATTACATAGCTCGCGATTTTGAGTGACAAAGTTTGAAATTTCAAAGAATAATGCAATGTTGTTACTTGGAGCATTCAGTTTGTTAAACTCATACTCTCTTTGAGTAATATTACTCCATGTATCTGAAATAAATTGACGGTATTTTTTTATTATTGAATTTGTTTTTTGTTCAATGGCTAAATGAGAGGCAGGTAAATTTTTGCTCTTTTCATCCAATATGCGCGATGATTCTTGTATAGTAGCTGATAAAATAGAATTTTTTTTATAAACTTTTAAATATCTGTTGAGCAATATTACTTCACTGAATAACAAAAGAACAAATGCTATAAAAAATACTTTATGACGTTTAAAAAACAAGTTCTTCATTTTACAAAAATCTTAGAATTATTGTTTAGCTCTATATCGAATGAAAAAGAACGTACAGAGTCTTTGGTTTCAGAAATTACAACGTTGTTTATTTTAGATATCATGTTACATGTTTTAATTGAATCTAAAAATGTTTCGATATCGTTAACTCCTTGTGCATTTGCTTCATCAATGAACGTTTTCACAATTATATGAATAATGTTTGGTTTATTAGAATCTTTCCAGTGAAAAGAATCTATCCATGAGCATTTTAATTGATTGATTGATTGTTGTAGACAATTAAAAATTTCCAACCAACTATCTTGAGAATAAAGCATGTTTTTGATATAGATAATTGATTCGCGAAGGCGTTGTTCGGATTCAATAGTTTCTTTGTATTTTTGGGAATCGATGATGGATTCTCGTAGTTTGGCTTCTAATGCTAATTTTTGTGACTCTAAAAAAGTAACCTTTTGTTTACCTAATTTTAGCCCCAACATTGTGGCTAAAATTACAATTATCATCGCAGCCATATATGTTGGATGGCGCTGTTGAAAATATATTTGTTTTTTAAAAATATCAGAAAATAAATTTAAAACAGAAGAATCGTTACGTGATAGTATTTCAATTGCGCCTAAGTAAGTTAATATGTTTTCTGATAATGTATTGCGTTTTTCATCGCTTAAAGACTTATGGAATAAATTTTGTGGAGCATAACTAGATGATTGTTCAACTTTTACGTTTTGATTAAATTCTTGAATAGTATCTGAAAATTCTTGTATGCGTACTACTCTACCACATAATATTATTTTACTGGTTTGTGTTTGATTAAATATTCTGTAAAAAAATAATTCAGAACGCTTCAGTTCTTGCTGAATTTTTTGTGCAAATTGGCGGATATAATATTTTATAAATGACGATGCAGATTTGTCGTCTAGCAATTTCATTTGATTATCTTTAACTTTTCTAGCGTCTTGAAGGGATATCTTTTGTGAAATTGCGATTTGTTTATCTATCCAATCATCAGCTATCGGTATCGTTCTAATGTATTGTGCTTTTTGGTTACTAATATAAAGTAGTGTACTTGAAGTTCCTATTTGAGCTAAGATACAATTTCCGTCTGTATGTGTTTGTCTCGGTAAAGATGCTTGAAGTAACAAAATTTCTGGGCATAGATAAGAAAAATTTAGGTTATTCCTTAATAATATATCTAAAAAGCGTTCAGTAAATCCTCGCTGCATTGCAATGATGAACACGTTGTTTGTATTTTTGTTAAATCTATAAGGTTCCCATATCCATTCTTCTGGTTCCCCAGGGAAATTTTGTTTAAATTCAAAACTCAGTGCTTCTTTAAGCTTATTTTTATCAACTTCAGGAAGTGTTATATATTTGGTAAAAATATTCCAATTCGGAGGAATAACTATTGATACTTGTTCTTTTAATTTTTTTGGCACCTGAGATAGGGTAGTAGAAAGTGCTTTTAACCAAGCTTTTTCGTCTGCATTATGAATTGAGATATAAAATGACACTACATTTGTGAATACTCCATGGTCACTAATAGTAACAAATGTGACATGATTAGTCCCACATCGCATTATAACGTTGTCTTTCATTGGTCTCATATATTTTTTGTAAAAAAAGGATATTTTATCAAGCTCTCTTTTAGAGAATATAAATAAATTTTGTAAAATAAAAAATTCTCGCTTATTTGAAAATGTTATCTTTATATGAGTACTATGTGTAGCAAAGAAAAGCGTACTGCCATTATCCCTCGACGTGATCAAAATTATGCGGAATGGTATCAACAAGTCATAAAAGCTGCTGATTTAGCAGAAAATAGTGTAGTTCGTGGATGTATGGTTATGAAACCGTGGGGGTATTTGTTATGGGAAAATATTCAAAAAACATTCGATAAAAAAATTAAGCAAATTGGTTATAATAATGCTTATTTCCCATTATTTATTCCTTTGAGGTTTTTTGAAAAAGAGGCGGAACATGTTGATGGTTTCGCAAAAGAGTGTGCAATTGTTACGCATTCTAAATTGCAAGTAGATGAAAATGGTAATTTGATCCCTATATCAAAATTAGAAGAACCACTAATTGTTAGACCGACATCAGAAGTTATTATTGGAGAATCGTTTTCGAAATGGGTTCAATCTTATCGTGATTTACCTTTAAAAATTAATCAATGGGCTAATGTGGTGCGTTGGGAAATGCGTACACGTATGTTTTTACGTACGAGTGAATTTTTATGGCAAGAAGGACATTCTGTACATGAATCTGCTAAACAAGCTATTGAAGAAACGTTAAAAACTCTTGAAGTATATCGATGGTTTGTTGAAGAATATATGGCTATACCAGTGATCTGTGGAAAGAAGTCAGAAAATGAAAAATTTCCGGGAGCAGTTGATACTTATTCTATTGAAGCTATGATGCAGGATAAAAGAGCTCTTCAAGCTGGAACTTCTCATTTTTTAGGTCAAAACTTTGCAAGATCTTCAGATATTAGATTTATTAATAGAGATGGTGTTGAAGAGTATGGTTGGACGGTTTCATGGGGAATGTCTACACGATTAATAGGAGGGTTAATTATGACACATTCAGATGATAATGGGTTAGTCATACCTCCAAAAATGTCGTCAATACATGTTGTAATTTTACCTATATTCAATGATTTAAATAAATCAACAGTGTTAGGATATTGTAACTTAATATCGTCCTCTTTAAAGGAGTTACATTATAACGATGAAACAATTTCTGTTGAAGTTGACTTACGTGATTTACGAGGTGGAGAAAAATATTGGAACTGGGTAAAAAAAGGAGTTCCTTTGATTATAGAAATTGGCATGCGAGATATTGAAAAAAATAATATATGTTTTACAAGGAGAGATGATTTAAATTTACTTAAAACGCATACTGATAAGCAGGAATTTATTGATGGGTGCAGGCAATTATTAACCGACATTCAAAATAATTTATTTAAGCGAGCGCAAGATTATAGGGATAACAATACATTTGATATAGATTCTAAGAAAGAATTTTACGATTTCTTTGAAGACGATGGAGCAGGATTCGTTCGTACATACTGGACAGGCGATACTGAAATAGAACAGTCTATAAAAAAAGATTTAGGTGTAACATTGCGTTGTATACCTTTAAATCAGCACGATGATGTTGGGGTGTGCCCATTTACTGGAAAATTTAGCAAACAACATGTAATTTGGTCAAGGAGTTACTAGAATTATGAATATTGGATTAATGTTTCCTGGGCAAGGTGCTCAATATGTTGGCATGGGGAAAAGTCTGTATGATGGCAATCGTGCAGCTGCTAAAATTTATGATCAGGCAAGAAATATTATTGGAGATGATTTCTTAAATATTGGTTTTTATGGTCCAGAAACGCAATTAACTACTACGGCTTGTTGTCAATCGATGCTATTTACTCATAGTTGTGCAGCCGTGGAAACTTTAAAATCATTATATCCAGAAAAGCAATGGGATGTAGTTTGGGGATTAAGTTTAGGAGAATTAAGTGCGTTATACGCTTCAAACGTATTTAGTTTTGAAACAGGATTGAAAGTTGTACATAAAAGAGGCCTTTTGATGCAGGAAGCGTGTGAAAGAACAAAAGGATCAATGGTAAGTTTAATTGGTGGTATGTTTGATGACGTTACAGAATTATGTGATCAAGCAGATGTAGAAATCGCTAATATAAACTGTCCTGGGCAAATAGTAATATCGGGTGAATGTCAAAATATTAAACACGCAATAGAGATTGCTAACAAGATGACCTTTAAAAAGGTGATTCCTTTAAAAGTTGCAGGTGCGTATCATAGTAGATTAATGGAGTATGCTCGTGAAGCGTTTAAAAAGTTTTTACAATATGTTGAATTTCATGAACCTAGGGTAGCTGTGATTTCTAATGTTACTGCAGGTTTTGTGAAAACTGCGGATGAAATAAAAAGTTTTTTAGTAAAACAAATAACTTCCCCTGTGCTTTTTAGTAAATGCTGCGAATGTGCAATTAGATCTGGGGTGAATCAGATATATGAATGTGGCGCTGGTAAAGTGTTGAGTGGTCTTATGAAACGCATAGATTCCGATATCAATGTTAAATCTTTAGATAAATTATCAGATTTTAATTTATGAAAATATTAGTTTGTGGTTCTAGCGGGCGCATGGGAATGTTGGTTATAAAATGTGCTTCGGAATATAATTGTGAAGTGATTACTACAATTAATCGTGATACTAAATTGCCGTTTGAATTTTCTCAAATTCCTGACATTTGTATAGATTTTAGCGCTCCAGAGGCTTTACTGAATCTGTGTAATTATGCTCGTGAAAATAATATTCCAATTTTGTCAGGTACCACAGGATTGAACGAAAAACAGTATGATTATTTAAAAGAGTTTTCGAAAACAATTCCAATCTTGCATGCATCAAATTTTTCTATCGGAATTTTTTTTCTAAAAAAACTTGTGAAAATTGCTACTGAAAGTTTACCAAAAGACTTTGATATAGAGATTATAGAACGTCATCATTCTAAGAAAAAAGATGCTCCAAGTGGAACAGCAATGTCTCTTTTAGAGACAGTAAAATCAGTAAAATTATGTAATGCTCTATTTGGTAGATGTGGTACAGGAGAGAGAATTGAGGGAGACATTTGTTTACATTCTGTACGTGGTGGTGATATTGTTGGGGAACATGAGGTGATGTTTGCTGGAAATGGTGAACGCTTAGAACTTATTCATCGAGCGACAAATAGAGAGATTTTTGCACGTGGGGCACTATATGCGGCAAAATACTTTATAAATATTCATAAGCCTGGATTATATGAATTATCAGATATTTTATAGATGTTTTGTATTATTTTTGTGTTTATTTATTTGTGGTTGTAAAAGTATTAGTCGTACTCCTCATTCATGCAAAATATATCTAGAATCGGAAAGTATAAATGAATATTCTCTAGTTAAGACTTTACCTGTTAGCGGGTTAAGTATAAATGTAATGTCCGTTCCAGTGTTGGATGAACAGGACATTAAACATGCTTCTATAGTGCAAAAAGAATTTGGATCCATATTAAATTTATATCTTACAGACCATGCTGCTTATGAAATGTATAATTTGTTATTTGAAGCAAATGACAGACGATTAATTTTAGAATATGATGGAATTGTGATTGGTTTTTCTATTGTGTCCACTATCTTCCATAGTGAACTTGCTTTTATTCCAGAAGTTTCTAATGTTTTTTGTAAAAAAATCTGTGAAAACTTAAATTCTTTTAAGAAATAATGCAATTCGACATAGTTCAGTGGTTATGGAATAATAAATCTATAAAATTTTCTTCAGAAGAAGAAGCATTTATGTTTTTAAAAAAATGTGGTAAGCAAAGCGGTATTTTTAATGAGTTATGTATAGATGGAGTCTATTTTTTAGAAAATTCATATGATTTATCTGCATTGAATATTATTGGGATTAATTATGCTAAAAAACATTTGCTATTATTATTTAATAATAAAGATGTAGAGGTTTGTGCCGCGATGGTTAATCCTTTTGATGTGGCAGCTATAGATCATTTGCATTTAAAATATGGAGAAAGTATTTCAATTTTTTTAGCAAAGCAAAAAGATATTGAAAAAGCATTAAAGTTAAAACCTGAAAATATAGATGAAGAACTGTCTTCGATTTCAGTGGTACAAGATAAATTTGAAAATAAAACAGGAATTGATAATTTATTTACTCATATACTGAAAGAGGCACTAGATTTGCGTGTTTCTGATTTACATTTTGAAAACAATGCACACGGTATGCGTATCCGTGGAAGGATCGATGGAGATCTAATTACACTAAGAGAAATAGATCCTCATTTAGCACGTGCTATGATAGTAAATATAAAATTATCTGCTAAATTGAAAATTGACGAGACTCGTTTCCCACAGGATGGTCGTATAAAAATTTTGCTCATGATCGAAATTATGATATTAGAATATCACTTATTCCTACTATATATGGTGAAAATATTGTTTTAAGGATATTTAATAATTCTGAGACCGATTTTTCATTGGAAACGATCGGGTTGGATGACAGATGCTTGCGATGTCTAAAATCTTTGTCAGAATTTGAAAATGGGTTAATTGTGGTAGCTGGTTCCACAGGAAGTGGTAAAACAACAACTTTATTTATATTCTCTATTAAAAAATTTATCTTCTCCGCAAAAAAAGATAGTTACAATAGAAGACCCAATTGAGTATCAATTAGAACATGTTAATCAAGTTGCTGTAAATGAAGAAATTGGATTAAGTTTTAGTAAAATTATACGTTTTTTACTTAGACAATCCCCAAATGTTATTTTTATAGGAGAAATTCGAGATACTAATACAGCACAAGCTACTATTCAAGCGGCATTAACAGGACATTTAATATTATCTAGTATACATGCTGGTTCTGCAGAAGAAGCTATAACTAGATTAAAGGACCTAGGGGTGTCAAATTACCTCGTAAATTCATGTTTGCATGCTGTTATTTTTCAGCAACTAGTCAGATTAAAATGTAACATTTGTCATAACAATCCAAAAGAAAAAATGTTATGTAAACAGTGTTTAGGACGTGGTTATTTTGGTCGTACAGGGATATTTGAAATTTTGCTAAACAAAGATATATCAGAAAATTTATTAGAATCTTGCTTTGAAGATTTTGGTTTTTTCTGTAAGTTGCAAGATTCCATTAGTGACTTGTCAAAGCAAGATGTATTGTTTAGTTTTAATGAAATTTCGTCAAAAGAATCGATTTTCTAGCATTAAACATAATGTGTGGTAAATAGGTAAATGAAGTTCTTGTATTTTAAAAGTTTCTATTTCTGGTGCTTGAATACAAATATTACATTTTTCTTTTAAAGTTCCTCCAGTTAATCCAGTTAATCCAATAACTTTTATTCCCTTTGCTTGTGCAACAGAAGCAGCTAAGTTAACATTTTTAGAGTTACCTGATGTAGAAATTGCTAGTAACACATCTCCTTCTTGTCCTAATCCATAAACTAGTTGTGCGAAATTATAATATGGGTTGCAATCATTACAGTAGGCAGTATTAATTCCCACCATATCTGGTAAAGCAATAGCTGGGAGTGCACCTTGTAGATTGTTTGCGATTTCATCACCTACTTTATTTCGAAATTCAATTGGAATTAAACGCTTTTTTTTGAAGCTTTTTAATAATTCTCCGGCAATATGACTACAATCTGATGCACTTCCACCATTACCACATAGCAATAATTTTTTTCCATTACGAAAAGCCATTTCTATAACATCGCAAGCATGTGAAATGTCTTTACTGCAGATATTTAATTGTGGATACTTTTTTGAAAATTCATGAAAATAATCTATCATTATAGGTGGGATTTTCTTTAATTACATCAAATTTTGCAATAAATTTTATTTTTATTGAAAAAAAATATTTATGTTTTAGATGAGGATTTAAGTGAAAGTGATTAATTCAAAATCATTTTGGGAATGTGTATTGAAATTATTATTAATAAGTTTTTTAATATCAAACTTACTGCACGCTGCACAAAACATAAAACCGATTGCGCCAGCGCGTAGTATATATTTCCCGATGTTTGATGAAAATGGTCGTAAAATTTATGAAATATTCGGTGATTCGGGAACATTTTTACAAAATGATCATTTGATTGTTTGTAATATAGTTTTAAACTGTTTTTCATCTACTGGATATAAATTTTTAGGAATGAGTAGTAGTAGCGCGAATGTTTTTCAGAGTAAAAATATAGTACGCGGTGATGGTCCTGTATTTATTGATGGAGAAAAATTTACTGCTATTGCTACTAAGTGGGAATTTTTTTGTAATGAAAAAAAGTTTGTTGCTAATAAAAATGTAAAAGTAATTTTTTCAGAAAACTCTTTAGGATTTTTAGAAAAGTGAAAATGTTTTTTGCAATTTTATTAATACTTTCATTAATAACGACGCGAGCGCTATCTGATAACAATAATACAATAATTACTAGTCAAGAGGTGGAAATTAATAATGACGAAGATCATATTTTATTTTTGTTTAAAAAAGATGTGTGTATAAAAAATAATAATTTTGAACTGTTTAGCGATGTCTTAGAAGTTTTTTGTCAAAAGGTTGGTGGTGTATTTAATATTGATTTTTATCATCCAGTGATTGATAAAATATATGCTAGTGGAAATGTGAAATTTTTTTATTATGACCGTAGTGGACGAGCAGATGAAATTATTGTTGTCCCTAAAGAAGAAATTATGTACTTAGTTGGGAATGCAGAAATTACAGATAAAGGTGGCTGTGTCCGTGGAGATCGATTATTTCTCGATAGGAATTCCAAATCATTAAAAATAAACTCTAAAGGACGTTCTGTACTTTCTATTCCAGAGAAAGATACAACACCTTCAGGTTTTTTACTAAAACAATCGAAACATTTAAAATGTGATAGTGATCAAAAGTAGCAGTATGATTTTAGAAGCTAAAGGTTTAATTAAATGTTATGGGGACAGAACAGTTGTAAATGGCATTGATATTTCAATTTCTAGTGGAGAAATTGTTGGTTTATTGGGACCAAATGGAGCGGGTAAGACAACTTCATTTTATATGGTCATCGGTTTAATAGAGGCAACTTCTGGAAATATTTTACTTGATGACAAGAATATTACAAATTACCCATTGTACAAACGTGCAAGACTGGGTATTGGATATCTTCCACAAGAAGATTCTATTTTTAGAAAATTAACAGTATTCGATAATTTGCTAGCTGTAATTGAACATTTGAATTTATCTAAAAATGAACAACAGGCTCGTGTAGTAGCAGCATTAGAGGAGTTTCATATCTCTCATGTTGCTAAACAAAAAGCTTATACTTTAAGTGGTGGAGAAAAACGTAGATTAGAAATGGCTCGTACATTATTATTACAGCCAAAATTTTTACTGATGGATGAACCTTTTAGTGGAGTAGATCCTATTAGTGTTAGTGATTTGCAAAAAATAATAATTTCATTGAAGCGAAAAGGTATCGGAGTTTTGATAACAGATCACAATGTTAGAGAAACATTAAGTATTGTAGACCGTGCATATTTGATTTATGCCGGTAGAGTATTATGTAGCGGTGATAGAAATACTCTTTTAAGTGATGAAGCTAGTAGAAAATTTTATTTAGGTAGTGATTTTAAGTTTTAGTGTTGTTATTTTTTTACATAAAAAGATTTTTGCAAGATGATAGTAGATTTTACATTTTTTTTAGTTTTTATTGTATTAGGTTACTGTATTGGTTCCATTTCTTTCGCAAGAATTGTAAGTGCATATTATGGCGTTGATATAACCAAAGTGGGGAGCAAAAATCCAGGAGCGACAAATGTTAATCGCACTTTAGGGCGTAAAGCAGGAATACTAGTTTTTTTGGGTGATTTCTTTAAATCTTTTATCATTGTTTTAATTGCATTGCACTTCAAATTTTTATCTAAAAATTCAAGTGAAAGTTTAGCGATATTTACGTTGTTGGCAGTTATTTGTGGGCATAGTTTTCCAGTATTTTTTAAATTTAAAGGAGGGAAGGGAATTTCTGTTACAATGGGAGGATTGGCTGTATTAATGCCAAATTCTCTTTTAATAGGTATGTTAGTGTGGTTTGTAATTTTTCATTCCACGAGATTTGTATCCTTAGCTTCATTGTTTTTTGCATTTAGTTTACCAATAACAAGTTTCGCTTTTGGGTGTTCAGAGATTAAGATTTTATTTTCAGTATTTATAGCATTAATGATATTTTGGCGTCATAAAGATAATATTTGTCGATTGTATTATGGTTCAGAGTATAAATTTGTGAAAAAACACTAATTATGGTACGAATTGTTCAAAAATATGGTGGAACTTCTGTAGCTTCTATCGACCATATAAAATCAATTGCAGAACGTATAAAACTTGCCTCTCAACAAGGAAATGAATTAATAGTCGTAGTATCGGCGCGTGCTGGTGTAACAAATGAATTGTTAAGAAAAGCTTATTCTATTTCTACGTTTCCTGTATCTTCAGAATTAGATGCATTA
>CBCPNC010000058.1:0-6928 GCA_965120425.1 uncultured Opitutia bacterium | reverse complement strand
AGTCTAAGTTATGCATATGAAGCATTAGAACCACAGTTTGATGTTCAAACAATGATTCTTCATCATGATAAGCATCATGCGGCATATGTTAATAAGTTAAATTCAGTATTATCTGAGTGTAAAAATATTCCAGATCTTTCACTGGGAGAATTGATAAAATCGATTTTTCAGTTGCCAGTGTCTGATGATGTTAAATCCCTTATAAAATTTAATGCAGGTGGGCATTTTAATCATGAATTACTTTGGGAAGTTATTTCCCCTGCAGAAAATAAGGACATATCAAAACAATTATTGCAGGCAATAGAGCATTCATTTGGCAGTTTTCAAAATCTGATATCAACTTTTGAAAAATCTGCGATGTCTCATTTAGGTAGTGGGTGGACCTGGTTGTGTGTCGATACTAAAAACAGCAATGAGCTTTTTGTTTGTTCAACTTTAAATCATGATAATCCTTTAATGAAAGAATATGTTGCTCGAGAAGGGGTTCCAATACTTTTAATGGACCTTTGGGAGCATGCATATTATTTAAAATACAACAATCGTAAGGCTGATTATATTAAGGCTTTTCTAGAAATTATAAACTGGAAGGTCGTTTCTGATAATTTTGAAAAACTTGTGTAAAAATATAATAAAAAATGGCATCAAAAGTTTGTACTTTTGGTGCTTTAATAATTTTTAAATGAGATTTTTATCTGCCTATTGTTCCAATTAAGCTTTTGACATATTCTGTAGAATTTGCAAATATAAGCTCTTCGTTTATTTGTAATAATTTTTCTTCGGCTTCATTTGAGGCATCTGGGTTATTGTGCGTCGCAATAAATTTAGATAAATATTGTTGCCCTTCTTTTAAGTGTTGAATGTAGTGTTGTTGTTTATTTATTAATCGTGCTTTATACCAGTTACTATTGATTACATTTTCACGCCTAAACATATTGCGAAATTCTATCGATGATAAAGTCATTCCTTCGTAAGAATTATCGCGCATAATGTACAGTAATGCTTTTAATGGCGGAATAGCAAGGTCAATCTCTCCGCTGTTTATGATTATAGCAGCAGCATTTTTGTGAGATTCTACGATATTTGCAATACTGTCGACAAATATATTCATATCTTGTTTTTCAGGGTACAATATTTCATCCTCAAACAATGATTCCGGCGTAGATAATACGCGACCAGCAAAAATTTTTACAAATTTCTTAGTAATTCTATAGCCTAACCGACTAAATGCTACGTTTTGGCCGTTATATGAAAAATCTGAACATTTTTCGAGATAGCCATGTTTTATTAAAAATTGCGGATTTCGTTCATTGATTTGCATACGTGCCCAAATTTCTGGTAAAATATATGTAATGTCATGTTCCACTATAAATTTTGGTCCGACATACCCTGCTGATGATAAAAATCCATGATAATTACATAGGATAAATGATAGTAATGAATTATTCAAATCATATATAAAACTTAGTGAATTAAATGGTCCTTTAGTTAGTGCACCTTCTAACCCCGCACCTGACGTAGAAGGCGATTTTCCTGTCATGCTTGAAATATATTCAAGAAACAATTCCGGCAACTCCATGTAATGTAGAGGGCTGTAAACACTTAATGGCCGAATTCCTGGTTCAGGGGGATTATTTCTACGGCCACTTAAGATAGCATTCACTGGAAATTTGACATCATTAATATCTGAAATTCGATTATATAATTTTATACTTAATTTAGAAAGATATACTTTTTCAAGATTTGTTATGTCTTGTCGATTTTGTAGATATCGCTTATTTTTACTTATTTCACCATTTGGCATTATTCTTAATTCAGATGGACAGACAATATACTTTGGTGCATTTATATCATTTATAAAATCAGCAAATAAATTTTTCATTGGTTCGGTGTATTTTTCGAACTGTATTCGATTTTTCATCATGTTATGCACGTCTGATTTTGTTAATGGTTTGTAATTGCACGTAAATGTATTTGGACGGGAAATTTCATACTCTGTTTCATGATCATATCCCGGAATAATTGCTTCATCTGGACGTTGGTAGAGTCGATATTCACAGTTATGCACAAATTTTACAGATGGATTATTATAATCTTTATTCCCTACTGTAACTTTATTGGTTGGTAAAGTTACAGATGAAGTTATATCATCTGCTAATTGTAATTTAAATGCTGGGGCAAAATCATCGCGCAGTGAAAAATTTCGCCAAATATGTTCACTGGTATATCCCACGCGAACATATTTCTTTAGCAATTTATTATTTTTATATTTCAATTCATGGCCGTGATTACCATTTATAATGTCAACTGAGAAAAATTGTTTCCAATTATTTCCCCATGACTGTTTGTAAAATGTTTTTATAGCAAATATTAATTCTTTCACGTGTGCAGGAATTGTTTTTAACCAATCGTTATATTCGTTTGTATACTTTGTATTAAAGTTAAGTAATTTTATTACAGACCCTAATGTTCGCTCATGATCTAAAATTTTGCGATGATCTTCAATCGTTTTATCAATAAACCGATCAGAGAAATCACGATTTAAAATTTCGTCAGCTAGTTGAAAATCTTTATCGTAATCATTAATGATCATTGATCCATATATTACTGCATCTGATAATGGTTTTGCGATTTCTGATTTTCCACCGCCGGATACTGTTGATGGTTTGTAGCAAAATGTTGCATCTGCTCTTGTTCCAATCATCTTCCACCGTTCATTTTCATGAACAGGTTTTTCTATATGGACTTGGTACCCGTTTGGTAAAACATACACTTTCCCAAGTTCTAGGGGTATTGTATGTTCTTCATTTTTATGTTGCCAAGAAATTTGCAATTTAGGGAGGTAAAATGTAGCATTCCCAGGTAAATATATTATATTATGGTAGTTTTTATCAAAAGCATATCCCTCACTTTGAACATTCATATTATCAGCGTTGATAATTAATATATCTTTAAAGGATATTTGAGTTTTAAAAAATTGATTGTAATTAAATTCATCACCTAAATCGTATCTAGGGAATACTAATGTTCCTCCAGAATGTTCTTCTTCACATAGACCATACATATTAGTGGCATATGATATCTGTGTTTTTATTTCTTTTTTCCCATATCCATTATAACTATCAGCGACGATTGAAACTATAACGCCGTTACCTGTGCGTGCTACAGCACGGAACGGACGCCCATCATGATAAAGTTCATTTTCATTGCTCCAACACATACCTTCTTGTTTTTGTCGCTCAGATGCTTCAGAAATATGAGGTAGCCCAAGTGATTTCTTCGTAATTTTTCGCAATTGTGGAGCGAATACTATACATCCAGTATACCCTGACCATGATATAGGATCCATAGCAGCATCGTTACTAGGTAAAAATGGTGATCCAGCGTTTCCAAATATGCTTTCTGTGCAATCTAGTATACTAACCAAACTTCCTGGTAGAAACATGCGAATTTCCATATTTTTTGCTGGCATTACTCCAGGAACTTCTGGACAAATAGTAGGTTTGAAATAAGCAGATACAAATAACTTTGCTTTCGTTTGTTGATTTGATGAAAATGGTAATATTAGCATGTCCTCGGGCGGATTAAATGCTAGCTTTAACATATTAGCAAATGCTACCTTAGGGATTTCAATTTTATCTTTTTGTACTACTGGCCCACCCTCAGCTATGTGAAATGAACCTGCTGTTGTTCTTTTATCAGTGGATGGATTATTCAGTATACCCTGATAAATTCTATAACTATCCACATATTCAGAATGAAATTCATCACCATCTTCTGAAAGTGATAATATACGTGCCACACCATGTTTTTTACAAATAAATGTTGAACTTGGGAGCCAAGTATTGATGTCAGGAGCAACATCCTTCAAAAATTCGTTTAAAAAATTTTCAATACGCCAGTCTACGGGTGCATATTCAAAATTTCCCTTGTTTTCTGTTTGCTTAAAAATTTCAAATATTCCATTAGATGTAGGTTGCCCAAGGGAAGCTAATTGTGCCTTTATTTCATTTATATCATAAGTAGACAGGTTAGTGTTATTACCTTGTTCATCAATCCCAAGTGCATTTTTTAGAAAATTCATAGCAAAAAGTGTATAATTCTGAGAAAAAAAATAAAGAATAAAGTAGATTGTACAAAAATTTGATAATATTGGACAAATATGCGTTTGGTGATATTTTTGTCATAATTTTACGTTGAAAATATTTAGATTCCCTATTTGTTTTTTTTAGTGAATAGCAATTTTTCTAACGATATTGTGGTTTGGCCACTTAAGTATCATCAAGAATTAGACCTGACAATTAGCGATATTACGAATTTAGGCTTAGGGGTTGGACGATTGAACAATTGGGTTGTTATGGTTCCTTTTGTTTGTATAGGTGAGAAGGTTCGTGCAAGAATTTTTAGGAATCATAAAAATTATTCAGAAGCTGATTTACTCGAAGTGTTAGAGCCAGCAAAAGAAAGAATTACTCCTAAGTGTCCATTATTTGGAATTTGTGGAGGCTGTCAATATCAACATATAACATATCAAGAACAATTACATTTAAAATGTAAGCAGGTTAAAGAGTTGCTATTAAGAATAGGGAAAGTGGATGTAAAAGTAAATGAATGTTTATATTCAAGCTATGAATATGGGTATCGCTCAAAAATTACTCCGCATTTTCAAAAATTTAGAGAAGGAGAAAGTTTTAATATCGGATTTTTAGCATATGGGTGTAAGAGAAAAATTATTGATGTGAAACAGTGTATAATTGCGACTAATGCAATTAATCGTGCTTTACCGGCAGTACGTGAAAAAATTATTTTAGAAGCAAATAAAAAAAAACGTGGTGGGACAATTTTGTTGCGGGATGTTAATGGAGAAGTTGTTTCTGATAGTAATGCGAAAGTTAAACATTCTGTCAATGGTATAAATTTTCAATTCCAAGCTGGTGCATTTTTTCAAAATAATACATATCTACTGCCAAAAATGATAGAATATGTTGTCAATGCAAGTTTAGGAGAAAAATTTTTAATTGATGCTTATTGTGGGGTTGGAATATTTGGAATTTGTGCATCAAAATATTTTGAACGTGTATGTGGCATAGAAACAGATGAACATGCTATTATGTTAGCCAGTGAGAATGCGCGTATTAATAGTATTAATAATATTGATTTTATATCTGGTGATGCGGCGGATATTTTTCGTAATATTTCTTTTTATTCAGAAGATACTTGTATATTGATTGACCCTCCTCGTGCAGGTTGTAGTAAAAATTTTCTTGATCAATTGTTGTATTTTTTACCAAAAAAAATTATATACATTTCATGTGCACCAGATACCCAAGCTCGTGATGTTTTTTCCTTAAAAGATTGGTATAGTGTACTTGAGGTTCAGCCAGTAGATATGTTTCCTCAAACACGTCATATTGAAAATATTATTACTCTGATTAAAAAGTAAATTATGTTAATTAAATTTAACTCGTAAAATACTTAACGTTTTTTAGCAATATAAATTATATGTGCGGAATTATAGGATACATCGGTGAGAAGCAAGCTGTATCAATTTTAATTGATGGACTTATTAGGTTAGAGTATCGTGGTTATGATTCAGCAGGGATAGCGGTGTTAAATGATGATGACTTTCAGGTTGTTCGCCGTGTTGGACGTGTTAGTAATTTAGCTAACGTTGTAAGGTCAGGCGACGTTGTTGGAAATATTGGCATTGGTCACACTCGTTGGGCAACGCATGGTGCTGTATTGGAAAGAAATGCGCACCCTCAGCAAAGTTTTAGTGGTGTGTTTAGTGTTGTCCATAACGGAGTCATTGAAAATTATGTACACATTAAAAACTTTTTATTGAAAAAAGGTTTCAAGTTTTATTCGGACACTGATACAGAGGTTCTTTGCGACCTCATTGAATATCATTATAATAAGGAAATATCTACTGACAATAAATTTTTGAAAAGTGTACAAAAAGCGCTAGTTCATATTCGTGGGACGTATGGAGTAGCAATTTTGTGTAAATATTATCCAGGAGAAATTATTGTCGCTAGAAAAAGTTCTCCCTTATTAATCGGTATTGGTAATAACGAAATGTTTGTTGCTAGTGATGCTGCTGCAATTGCGCAACATACGCGAAGTGTGGTATATTTAAATGATGGTGAAGTTGCACGTTTGACAAAAGACGATTTTTCTATCTTTACGCTAGGTAATGAGAATGTTCATGCTGTTACTTGTGAATTGGATTGGCAGGTTGAAGATACTGATAAAGGACCGTTTGAACATTTCATGTTGAAGGAAATTTTTGAACAACCAGCAGCACTGAAAAATGCTATGCGTGGTCGATTTTCAGATGATTTTAGTACTGCGCGATTCGGAGGATTGCAGATGACTACTCGGGAATTGCGACAAGTCGATAGAATTTTATTTTGCGCTTGTGGCACTGCATGGATTGCTTGTTTAGAAGCGGAATATCTTATTGAAAAATATGCTAGAATTCCTGTTGAAGTAGAATATGCTTCAGAATTTAGATATCGTAATGCTCCTTTAGATAAAAATACTTTAGTGTTTGTAATTAGTCAGTCCGGAGAAACTATTGATACTTTAGCTGCTTTGGAAGAAGCAAAAAGAAAAGGTTTTAGAACACTAGCGATTACTAATGTTGTTGGATCTACTATCGCACGTGAGTCAGATGGTGGAATTTATCAACATTCTGGTCCAGAAATTGGAGTGGCGTCAACAAAAGCATTTACGGCACAGATTTGTATAACTGCTATGCTAGCTTTATACTTTGGTCGAATGCGCGATATGTCTTTTGAAGATGGTGTAAAATTTGTAGAAGCTTTACGCAATTTACCTGATCAAGTTTCCGCTATATTGGATAAAAGTGATGAAATTTATGCTATTGCTGAAAAATATGCTCAATACAATGATATGTTATTTTTAG
>CBCPNC010000057.1:0-5606 GCA_965120425.1 uncultured Opitutia bacterium | reverse complement strand
TTATATGGTCGATTAATCTAATATCTAAACACTCTGCAGCACATTTTATCCTGCGTGTGACAATTTCATCTTGATCCGATGGGGTAGCATCACCGCAAGGATGGTTGTGTGCAAGGATCATCCCACTCGCTTTTAAATCAAGAGCAAGTTCTAAAATTTTTCGAGGATATACATTTACACGATCAACAATACCACGTTCAATCTCAATTATACCATCATTTATTAAAAATAAATTTGAATCGACATATGCCACCTCAAATACTTCAATATCTAACCCTCTTAGCCGCAAACTCCAAAAATTTTGCAATTTTTCACTATTATTAAATTCCATTATACCTGCATGCTCAATTGATACTTTCAAGCGCAATTCAGTTAACGCTCTAATAATTCTAATAGCTACAGCGGTAGTATGTCCAATACCCTTTATTGTGATCAGTTCTTTTTCTGATGCTTCAAAAATTTCATTAATATTTTTAAATTTATTCAGTAATGCTTTAGCGCTATCTTTTACGTCACGCCTTGGAATACATAACGTTAAAAACAATTCTACAATTTCATGATCTGCAAATCCATAAAATCCGTTCTTTATAAAACGCTCCCGTAAACGTTCCCTATGTCCCTCTTTCCCTAACATTGTTTATTTCACAAGACGATCTATCGAAAAATTTACAATAAATTTGCAATTATTTTTTTTACACTTTACTCTGGCAATTTTTACTTTAAAATTATTTTTTATGGCTAATCAAACAACATTTGTTTTACGTGGAAAATTAGCAGAATATTTAGCAAGTGCATCTCAAAAAATGAATTCTAAGCTAGAGCTTGGAAACAATGGAATATGTCTTTTTAAACATAACGTTTCTGAATTAGAAATTGCAATAGAATTACCAGAAGACAGCGACATTTTGTACTTTTACAGCCCTATGTGTCGGGTACCATATGATCATACAGAATATTTCTTTGAAAAAGTACTAGAAAATAATCTGCACGGCATCGCTAATCGTCAAGCGACATTTGGGCTAGACGCTAAAACACAAAATATTGTACTCACATATTCTATAGCCATGCGACATGTTGACGAGATTTCATTTTGTAATATACTCTTCAATTTTATAAAAGTAGCTGAACAAGCTCGCACTGCAACTGCACGTTGGATTGAAGAAATTGCCAGAAAGTATTCTCTTTCTGATGAAGAAATAGAAGCATTAGAAGAAGAGGAACATCATAACATTAAAATAAAGGTTTAATATGGTAGACGCGATACAAGATAGCAAAGATGGGGAATCCAATGAAGTAATGGAAGCTTATATGCAAGCTGTCCAAAACAATACACCTGCTGGCTTAGTTAATGCAAGCAATCAACCAACATGTTCTCCTGTGCAAGAAATCGGCGAAACCGGCAAGTCTCAATCAATAGAAACTGCCACTGAACCAATTAGTGGAAGGTTAGAAACAATTAACAACACTGATTTGAAGCGTGACTCTGCTGCTGTGGATCAACATAATCAAAATACCACTGACATTTCTATGAAGCAAGATGCCGATGGTGATGGACTAGTTGATGGATTGGACAAAAAAACTAAGACGCGCGCTGAAGAAGCTACAGAGAAGATGGAGGAAATTTCTAGAAAAAGTAAAGAAAATAATAAAAAATTAAAAAATCTTCACCAAAAGACATCATTATCAATTTCTGAGTCAACACTAGCAAATGAACAAATTGGAACACTGACAAATGTAAATAAAAACAATAAAAATGGTCCTGGGAATATAGACTTATTTTCTGAAAAAAATGAAAATAAGGACAATATTACTTCAATATCTTCGATGGACAGTAGTGATTAATTTTGATTTATATTATGAAACAAACAGCTGCAATCGTTATATCTGATGGATTTGAAGAAATAGAAATGAGTGCTATACTAGACATCTTACGTCGTGGCAGCATTTCGGTATCTGTTATCGGTTATAAAAGTCGTACTCTTGTTGGAGCACACAATCTTTCAATCATTACAGATGATATTTTTTCTAATATTTCATCTCAAATATATGACTGCGTCATCTTACCAGGTGGTCCTGGATGTTATAAACTACGCCATTGTGACGCATTGAATAAATTTTTACAAACACACTTTAATAAACATAAACTAATATGTGCTATTTGCGCTGCACCTCTAATTCTACACGATGCTGGTATATTAAAAAATAAAAAGTATACCGCACATACATGCACATACGATGAACTTACCGATGTAATTTCTAGTGAGCATGTAGTGGTTGACGATAATATCATTACTGGATCTGGTCCAGGTGCATCATTACGTTTTGGATTTACAATTTTAAAACATTTAACTGATGAGCGCACTATGTATCAACTAGCAAATTCGATGTTATTTTGTGACAAACTGCAAGAATAAATGAGTGATATAAACCTCAGTTCTAGTTCCTCGAAAGAGGACATAGCAGTGTGTGGTAAAACCGCCATTCAAGATGGGAAAACAATTGATAATTTAGACATTCTTTTAAATCACAACAAAACAAATGACGACAACAAAAAACTTCCATTAAATACCCCAACTTCTCCAAACTTTCTAGATCCACGGTTATTAGTATAGTAATTTTATCTACACAAGGGAAAATATGCACAATAACATTTCAATAAATAATAGCAGCCAAACTTTAAAACCATGTGAGACACAAAATTCTGAATTAAATGCGCAATCAAGTAATCAAAATAGTTGGAATACAACATTAAAAATTCCTAAAGAATTTACATCTACTGCCATTGAGCATCGACACGCGCAGACAGTTGGACCTAATACCAATTCAAAGGATAGTGACTCAGAATACTGCTCATATAAAATTATTGAAGAATACAAATATAAGCCACCGACTGGACAAAATAAAGAAACATTTACCATACAAAAAATATCGACACCAAAACTTCCAGGAACGCATTCAAAGGATGAATCTTCTACCCCATCAAATGGCCCTCAAGTATTATATCTAGTCTCTGCTGAAGAATTTACTACAACATTTGTTGATCCAAATTACGCCAAACAGCACATCGATGAATTGGCGGGCTTTAAGTACCAAGATAAATCGGCCAAAATCATGGAATTGATCCCTGATCTAACAAACACAAATCATATTTCAGTATTAGGTGGAATAGCAGCTGGATATCCAAATATGCCACAATTTACAATAGGGAATCAAGAGAAATGGGAGCAACAAGTATCGTCAGCATCAAATAACATTACTCATCCTGAGTATCAGGATTGCCAAACCCCAGATAAACTAAAAGTAGAATCATTAAAAATATTAAAACAATACTCAAAATGCATAAATGAATGCCTGCAAGGTACGCAAAATGCGCCAGAGCTAAAGACGCAGAAATCAAAGACGCAAATATTTAACATTCTTACAAAAATTTGGAACGCATTAGTAAAATTAATTAATTTTGAAGGGTTTTTCCAAAAAAATATTCAAAAGCAATTGAGTGAGATAATTGAGACAATACAAAGCATTCTAGAAGAATTCCAAAAGTCCACAAATGACGACACCGTGAAGTCAGAAACTGGTATTCAGCGTAATAATTTGCAAGAAGAGGTGAACAGTAACTATACGACAACAGCAGGTGAAAACATAGAAACACAGTATAATGCAGCAATAGCAGATAATTTTTACTCCATATTGCCTAATAAAATAAAAGAGATCATTAGCTCCCGCGAGAATAAAATTATAACACTGGAGAGAAATATAGGCGGCAATAATATGGTTAGTGGAGGAAGGACATTCTCAGGTTTAATGGATGGACTTGCACCTGTATTCACTGGATATTTCAAATCAAGCGAGGGTAATATTGAATCCGATGCGGAATTAATGCATTCCTTCGCTTCCAAATATGGGGAAGACGCATTATACAAAGCAATAAAAACTGCAATTATTACTGCAGGCAGTCATAAAGACCAACTTGTCGAAGCATATAAACGATATTATGAAAAATATAGAGCAGATGAAACATGTCCCAAACTTCAAATTTTGAACGACGACCTACAAGAGTTATGTGGTAAATACAATTTAATAACTCAACAACTCGATCAAATATCAAAAGAAACAAACACAGAAGAAGTAGCAGCATTGGAAGGGCAAAAAACAGCATTAGAAAATACAAAAACAGAATTGGAAAAGGAATTTGAAAACTATAAAAAGCAGAATGCAAAAACAGACAATACTACTTGGGAATTAGATATTGGCGATCTGACAATCATGGTAAATCCGAGGCAAGCAAATGATATATCGCTAAGAGCTATAAGTACATACTATGTGGAACAACAAGATGATCAATAAAAAAAGATAAGTGGCGTTTCTGCTGGGACTCGAACCCAGATTGCCAGTTCCGGAGACTGGTGTCCTATCCATTGAACGACAAAAACGATAATAAAATTTAAAATACGCGATATATAAAACTCGTCAATGTATATTACATCAGTCCGTGTAATTTTCTACAAAAATACAAAAATTAAAAAAAATCAAAAATTTTACAATTGACTAACAAATTTTATAACATTTATTGCGTACTAAATGAATACTTGCGACATGCTAATATCTGTACCAATACGGCTGTTCTTTGTACTAACTCCAGTGGCCGCAATCGCAGTATTAATTGGGTTAACCGCACACATGACAATCCCAGAACGTGTAAAAATTGCAATTAATTCATCAGCGTTAGCATGTGCTATACTCATAGTAGCGGCCATCATGGGGCCATTATTGTTCAAATTATTTCGCATAACTGATTATTCATTTCAAATTGCAGGTGGTATATATTTAGCACTGATTGGATTGGACCTTTTAATCTGTAAACCGACACAAGGGAATACTGACGAAGTTGAACCAAGTGGTGGAAATATCGCGATTACACCGTTAGCTATGCCATTACTCGCTGGCCCGGGAACAATATCGTTTATATTTTTACTGCGATCGGAAATACATGATATAAAAATGTTAGTATTATTATGCATCGGAATATTTATAGCCATGGCAGCTACATTTCTCTGTTTCGTCGGTGCAGCAAAAGCATCCAATAAGATGTCTCCAATGATGCTAAGGCTTGGAGAACGATTGACAGGATTAATGGTACTATGCTTAGGTGCTCAAGTAATCATTTCTGGAATAACCAAAGCATTTTTCATCTAATTGATTAGCTGCAATCAATGCCTGAACAAGTTCACCAACAAAGTATAACGAACCAGTTATAAAAAATTTTTTCTTTGTACATGAGCATAAAGTAGCAACTGCATTACTAATTGATACAAATCTACACTTCGGTTGATATTTTTTTTCCAAACACTTAAAAAAAGTATCAGGCTGCTTTTTATGTTGATCAAAAATATTTACTAATAAAATTTCAGAAAAATATGGCATATATATTTTTAGCATATCTTCCCCATGTTTTTGTTTCGTAGAACTAAAAAGCAAACAACTTTGCACATTATTAAAAATACGACAAACATATTGTTCTTGTGCATCCGCAGCCGCTGTGTTATGTCCACCATCCAAAATAATATCATTGCCATTTCGCAAAATTATATGTTGATTGCGTGCTG
>CBCPNC010000056.1:0-5660 GCA_965120425.1 uncultured Opitutia bacterium | reverse complement strand
TTTCAAGGCATGAGTGTCCAGGAAACAGCGGTATGGACAGAAGAATTAATGTTGTCTGGTGATTTGATCGATGTCGGTAGTATATCTTGGCCAAAAATTGATCATTGTAAAACTGGCGGAGTAGGTGATAAATCTTCGTTAGTTTTATTATGTGTAGCTGCAGCATGTGGTATCGCCGTTCCTGCTTTAGTCGATAATGATGATGGGTTTGTTATTTCAGATCTTGAAAAGATGGCAGCAATTCCTGGGTTTTCAACAACATTCGATGCGAAAACTTTTAAATCACAGTTAAAAAAAATTGGTTGCTGCTTTTATAAACAGCCGGACTCAATTGCTCCAGTTGATTTAAAATTGACGCAGCTTAGAAAAGAAACAGGTACAATTCCAAGTTCACCATTATTAGCTGGTAGTATGTTATGTCGCAAGTTATCTTCTGGAATAGAAGGCTTAGTTGTTGATGTAAAATGGGGTGATGGTTCTTGTATTAAGGAAGTCGAACAAGCTAAGCAGCTTGGCCGTATGATTACTAGGGTAGCTCGTGCTCTTAATAGAAAATGTATAGCGCTTATAACGGATGCTAATCAACCATTAGGGAAGACTGTTGGTACAGCGTTAGAAATTAAAGAAGTTATCGAATTACTTCAAGGAGAAGGAGATTTAGAACTGCAAGATTTAATATTGCGTTTAGGCATGGAAATTGTTAGATTAGCAGGTGTAGCAGGTTCAACGCTTTCTGCTAGGCAAATGATAGTTAAAAAGTTATCCAATGGTGAAGCATTAGAAAAATTTAAAGAACTTGTTAGCTTTCAAGGTGGAGATGTGTCATATATTGAGCATCCGGAAAATTTTCCTGAAGCAAGATATATTCGCAAATTATCCGCTCAAAAAAGAGGATATATTCATACTGTAAATGCTGGGATGGTTGCTCGTGGTGTTCGTATTTTAGCAGAAAATCCAGATGGAACCTTAGATCATTCAGTTGGTGTATCTGATATTATGAAAGTTGGTATGCAAATTAAGCAGGGAGAACCATTGATGATGATTCATTATAATGATGAAGTCCGTCTAGAAGAAGCCTTAGAGTATTTCCGAAATGCATATCGTTTAGCTCCAAAGCGCCCTGCTCAAATAGAGTTAGTAAATGAAAGAATTGCGTAACCATTAAATTCTTAAAAGGACTTTTGGAGTTTTTAATGTAAAAATCTTAATATACCATTAGCAATTGCTTCGGATAGTTCTTGTCGGTATTGATTAGATGATAATTTTTGTCGATCATCTACATGTGATAAAAAACCACATTCTACCAATACTCCAGGACAGTTAAGATCTTTTAGGACAATAAATCTACTATGTTTTATTCCACGATCAATTGCTTGTAATTGTAAAATTAGTGTTTTTTGTATTTCAAAAGCTAACAAAAGATTAGATTTGTCGAATTTATTATTTTGATAGTGTTTTAAATCAGAAGCTGTAACTTTTGCTTTATTATGAGAAGGTTGTCCATATGGAGTTAATGTAAATGTTTCAATGCCGTTGGCTGATTTTGACTCAGCTGAGTTGCAGTGAATACTTACAAAAACAGAAGCTTTTTTTTGATTAGCAATATTTGTGCGTTGTTTAAGTGAGACGTAAGAATCTGAGTTTCTAGTAAGAAATACTTTATATCCAAGTTTTGTTAATTTATCTGCTATTTTTTTACAAATATCCAATGCAATATCTTTTTCTTTTATACCAGAAGAACTAATCGCTCCATTGTCATGCCCACCATGCCCAGGATCTAATATAATTGTTACGTAATTTTTTGATGGTTTTTCTATTTTTGTAAAGAATGGCAATATATGGGTAACATAGTCAGAGTATGATATGAATAACTGTTGTTTATAATACTTAATTGGGTTCCCTAGTGGTGTAATTATATTATTTAATAAAAATGTTCTAGATAAATTTTTGAACGTAAATTCTATTCCATTTCCACGTAATGTATACTTATTTACAGAACTTGAAACGGTTTTAAGGTTATGTAGTTTTGCAATTTTTGATAGTGGTATTTCTCGTTCCGTTGCATAACATAATTGATATTTAGAGCACAATACGTATACAAATGCAAAGAGAAGTATCCTAAGGATATTGCTTCTCATAATTTTAATAATTCACTAGCGTTTAATACTTTTACAGGTTGTGTTTCTTTTTTCTGTTGAGCTTGTGCGAGTTTTTTTTGAGCAGACAATGGTGACATGGTTACTGATATCATTTTACCAAATAATTTAGGTTCAAAATCGACAGAACCATAAACTTTAAGATCACTTATGAAACGCTGTATTACTTCGAACCCAAATTCTGTACGAGAAAGTTCACGTCCTCGAAACATTAACGTTATCTTTAGTTTAAATCCTTTTTCCAAAAATTCAATTGCGTGACGAATTTTTGTATTATAATCATTTTGATCTATCCCAATCCTTAATTTTATTTCCTTTATTTTTGTAGTTTGAGTCTTACTAGACTGCTTATTTTTTTTACTCTCGTCATACTGAAATTTTCCAAAATTTAGTATCTTGCAAACAGGTGGTTGAGCATTGGGAGAAATTTCTATTAAGTCTAATCCTTTACTTCGGGCTAATGTAATAGCCTCATTTATTGGCAAAATTCCTAATTGTTTCCCATCATTATCGATTACACGAACTTCACGTGCACGTATTTTTTCGTTTTTCTTTACATGGTTTTTTGAATTATCTTTTCGATAGAATGGCTTGTTATTTCCATTATCACTAGACTTGTTTCTATTTGAAACTTCAGTGTTAAAATTTTCGTTTGTCATTGATTTTTAAGTAAAAAATATAAAGTGAAACAAAACTTTACATTAATTGTCATTTTGTTTCACTATGTTGTTTTTGCGTATTACTAAAATTGTTTATTTTGCTGCTGGTATAGTTAAGACAGGTGATACTGCCTTCCCGGAAAACTCTCCAGCTTGCAGATTAAACAAGTAAGACACGAACATGAATGTTGATTTTGAGTGTAAATCATTATCTTCAATATAAAACCATTTTCCACGATAATAAGTCTTTATGAAAGCATTACTTGGATACTTTGTTGAAGATTTTATATGTAGCATTGTTCCACTAGCATTTTTTGTCCAATCAAAAATGTTACCGTCAGCATCTACAGTGGTCATTACTAAGCCATCATCTATGTCTTTTTGTGGAACCTCTACTGCATGGGAAAGATAAAACAATACCCCCATAAGTGAACGCATACGTACGCTTAATCCGTCACGTGAAACTGATAAAAAGTTATCTCTAAAGTAAAATTCATCACGATCTTGATCAAGATTCAATATTTCGCGTAATTCCACCATTTCTGCAGATTCAGTAGGTAAATCTTTAAATCTTAAGACTAATGCACTATGAGTCTCTGTATCTAATCCGAGAGACAATTTGTGTTCGTACTCTAATTTTTGCAAAAGAGAAGTGACTTTGTAGAATTTTTCATATTCTGGTTTAAGCCTTGGAGTTGGACCAGAAGCAAGAGACGCATTATCAACGTCATTAATTCTTTCTATGCATAAGTTAAATACCCTTTCTAATTTCCATCCTGACTGTGACATTAATAATACTGCTGAAAATGGTAAAGGTGTCATTAAATGTTGCAAGAACTCTTGCCCTCTTAGTGGATGGTAGGATATTGTTGGGGTGACGTTATTTGAAAACAAAGCTTGAGGAGTATAATATATGTAATTTCCTGGCGAGTTTTTATATATTCTTACATCTCTAAATCCTGCATTAATACCAACTGTATGGGACTCAGTTATATTACTAATTTCTAAAAACGAAGGATTTTCTCTATATTTTAAGCGAACAATATTGTTTAATAATTGCTGATCTAGAGAAGAAGCTAACACATTATTATATTGGGGATGTGATCTTTTAATGTCGTGAGATCCCGTGGAAATACATCCGGAACATAACGTTAAAACTATAAAACAAAAAACTAAACCTTTGTTTAGATAGAATTTCGAATGTGGTGAATATGAAAATTTCATACTAAATATAAAAATTATTACTTAATAAGTAAGTTAGATTGACTAATATTGAAGATGTAGTTTGCAACTAAAAAAATCTAATGAAAATCGATATATACTTTTTATATGTTTTTTTATATGTTTTCGCTTAGTTTTTCTTAGGTTTTTGTTTTTTATTTGCAGTTTTGTTTCCCCTTAAAACTATCAAAATTAATTTTTTTATTGACCTATCTTGTCTAATGATTTCTTTTAGAACATTACTTAATATCATAAGGTATTATAAATTTTATTATGGAAGTTTCAAGTGAAATAAATAAGATAGATAATCGTTCTAATGAAAGTAGGTCTGAACCCACTAACACAAATAGTAATAATAGTTCTGTTCAAGTAAAAGATTCTGAACTTAAGGCGAATAATGCTGTTAATGACCCATCGTTAGGAAGAGATGATCCCTTTAAAGAGATAAGAGACATCGGTAATAGGGTTGCAGAGTTAGCTAAGTATATGAATGGTATTGCTAGTAGGGTTAACTCTTTATGTAGTGATGTTTCTACAGCTAGAGAGAATGTTGGTGATTTAGATAATAGATTGTCTTCATTAAGAAATGACCATAATGGTCTTCGATCTGAGTTTTACTCCCTCAAAAAGGATTACTCATTTGTTAGAACTATGGCATTATAAAAGTGTATTTCCAATGTGTGAGAGACATGGGTTTATTGGAAATAGATAAATATATTGGTAAATACAGTGTTTTACTCATGAAGTAAAAGATTAATTAGGGATTGGGATGGGAGTAATTTAGATTATTTGAGGGGGTGTCTTTCAGTTTTTTCGAAATAAATGACTGTGTATAAGTATGGAGTTTTTACTTTTTACTTAAAATAAGGGTTTATAAGTATGAAGTTTCATTTGTAGTTAGCATAATTTAGCAAAACTACAAGACCAAATAAACTTGAAGAAGTGTTAGAAATAGAGTTGCGATTTTAAGATAAGAAAAAATTTAATTTGATGTGCCTGGTGTAGTAAAAAAATTTCTAGTTAATCCCCTTACTAAGGGCGTCTGTTAATCATAAATAATTATAAACAAAATAAATTTAAGTTGAGTAAATATTGCTTAAAAAATTTGAAAGTAGAGAGTTCTGTTCTCGAAAATCTTTAGTTGGATCGTAAATTAAATTCAGGTTGATTTGTTACAGTGTCGGCTTTACCATATTGGAGTACGATATTTTTTTATATTGTTTTTACGCTATTTTCTGAAAATTGTTGCGTTGTTTATTATAAATTGCCAGGGTAGTTCGTATAAGGATTTTTATGGTAGAGTTAAGTGGAAATGTTTTACTGTTACAAATTGGTAAACCTGCACCTGTTACAAATGTTGGATTAAATGCATTAATAAATTCAGTATTGAATTATGATTCCGTGGAAGATGTTTATGGATGTTTAGATGGAATGAGTGGTTTATTGGTAAAAGATTTTATAGATCTTGCATCACAATCTCAGAAAAATGTTCAAAATTTGCTATGGACACCAGGGGCAGCTTTGGGGTCTGCTGTTATTTCGTATACACAGGAAGATTATGAACGGGTAGTTGAAATTTTAAAAATTAGTAATATTAGATTTTTGTTTATATTAGGTGACGATA
>CBCPNC010000055.1:0-5412 GCA_965120425.1 uncultured Opitutia bacterium | reverse complement strand
AAAGCTAATAGTCAAAGGGTAATTGATCAAAATAATCAGATTTTAGATCAATTGAATAAGTTAATAAAAGAAAATGGCAAAGCTTATAGATCTGGTGTTAATAGACAAGGGGAGATATCCCCAACCCCTGAACCGCCTTCATGGAGATATTGTTAGGAGTAATTCTAGTTATTGCAGCAGTTGCTGCAACGCTTATGGGGTATGGAGCTGTTGTTCTGGCGTTGATGCTTGTTGGCGCACTTGCAGTTGGTATTTTGACACTGGTTGCCAACTGCGGAGGAGATGGGGAAGTTCTTGATGTATTGACAAAAATCTTTGAACATTTAAATATAGTATCGGTTTTTTTAAACTTAGTTTTTGATTCTATTGAATATGGTATGTGGCGGGCAGGAGATTTAACTTCTGAAGTGCGTAATAAGTTAGTTCTTGCTAAATCAATTACTAGCATGGTTGTTAATGCTGTTGTTGCAATTGCTGGTATAATTGCTACTATTGCGGCCTCAGTTGCGGGTGCTGCATTTACGGGAGGACTTAGTTTGTCAGGGGTTGCGGCAGCGCTGATGATGGCCGTTAACCTAATAAGCAGCGTGCTTACTATCGTAAATGGAGCTTTTGAAATTGCAAAAGGAGTAAAAGCTTTAAAAGCGGCGGATATAAAGTTTGCCATAGATATGTTGCGCAATGTTTTGGAGCAGTTAAAAGGTTTCATGACGCAAATACAGAATGATATTAATGCAATTATTCAACATATGCAGGGAATTATTGAAAATATTGGAAATAATTGGACACAAGCATCAGAATTGATAAAGAGTCTTGGAGAAACTAGTGTTAACGTTGCGCGTTCAATAAGTATTTAACAAGTAAATGTAGTATAATTAAAACTAGGGGAATGGAGTATGTCAGAATCAAGTTTTAGCTATAATGTCACGTCGAATAATAGTGGGCAATATCAGATTGCTGTAACAACAAAAACAGAAGCGGGTCAAACAAACACAGCAACGGCTATATTGAATAGTTCAGTTGCTACTCTGACGTTTTCAGGGGTTATTACAAAGAATATATTAGATGGCTTAAACAATCCTATTACACCCTTAGATCCTGCGGGTGGAACTCCAGGAAGCAGTGGAATGTCGGCAGACGTTGCGACTATAACATCTGCTGTTGGTATGGTAGATTTGTTGACTGGTGGAAAAAATTTGCAGAATTGTTCCTCAAATGAACTTATGTCGATTGTCAGTTTTTTGTTGCTGTCTTCTTCGCAAGAGCGCAAAGAGACGGAAGGATTGGCTCGAAGAAGTAATAGAGATGTGGCAGCTGAAGGAGCTAAGGTCAAATTTCAAATGGGGGTGGAATCCGCTAAGGAGACTAGGGAAGCTGCAAGAACGCAAGCAATAACTCAAATAGTTTCTGGAGCCGTGTCTGTTGCTATAGGAGTCGTTAGTTTGGGAATTTCTGCTTATGGTGGTTATAAAGCGAATCAAGCGCGTAATAATAATAGTGCAGCTGGAGACGCTAATTCTACTACTAAAGTTGACCCTAAGGCAATTAGTGAAAAGTATTCGACAGTAGCTCAAACAATAAACTCATTTTCTAATGCTCTTTCACAAATTATTACAGGTATCGGTGGCATTGTAGCTGCAGATCACATACATTTAAAGCCGATATGATAAAAAATGCATCAGAGGTCATGACAAATTTTATACAGCTTGCTAATGAAAATGCATCGGTTTTACAACAAGATATGAGTGATATTAAGTCTTATCAAAGTAATGTGTTGAATTTTTTACAAACGACACTGCGTAATACATATGATACGATTTCACAAATAGCTAGGAATATTTAGTGGTAATTGTGCTTTGCTTTAAATATAGTGAATTTTTTGAAAATGTATATTCATTGACATTTTCTCGAAAAGTGTAAATGTTAAGTGATACTATGCATTGTCCAAGATGTGGGTTAGCTGAGTCAAAAGTTGTTGATACTCGTGAAGTACAGGATGGTAGTTTTATAAAACGCAGACGCGCCTGTTCTTCATGTGGATATAGATTTTCTACAATAGAAAAGATAGAATTTGAATTTCCTTGCGTTGTTAAACGTAATGGGTCAATCGTAGAATTCGATTGTGATAAAATAAAAAAAAGCTTATGTAAAGCGATGGATAAAGAACTTTGTTCTGATAGAATCATTAATGGAATGTTGTCAAAAATTCTTTCGCGTATCGTTGATTTACGTACTGAAAAAGTAGAATCTCAGTTTATCGGACAGGTAATAATGGACGAACTAAGATGTACTTACCCAGTTGCTTACATCCGATTTGCTAGTGTTTATAAAAACTTTAAATCTACTGAAGAATTTACTTCAGAATGTCAGTTACTGAATCTAGACGAAAATTATTAACTCTGGATTAATTCAAAGATATGTTTTACTAAATCTTCAACTCCTGTGCGTAGGTGACAAGAAATACTCAACACTGGGACTTTGTGTTTTTGTTTAAATTCACTCAAATATCTTTCAGAAGATGGAACATCCATCTTATTAGCAACAACTAATGATTTTTTTTGTAACAGTGATTTGTCGTAGTGAAATAATTCTGACTTTATGTCAGTAAAATCATCAGCTGGGTCTCTGTTATCTGTCCCTGACATATCAAGTAAATATATTAAAGCTTTGCATCTTTCGATATGTTTCAAAAATTTTATACCTAACCCTTTATTTTTATGAGCGTCTTTAACCAAACCTGGAATATCTGCGATAATTGCTTTTTGTGTATTATTTCTTAATATTCCAACATTTGCATGTAATGTTGTAAAAGGGTAATTGCCAATTTTAGGAGTAGCATCAGTTAGAATTGACATTAATGTAGATTTCCCAGCATTGGGAAACCCAATTAGTCCAACGTCTGCTATTGTTTTTAAGATAAAATTAAATATTCCATATTCTCCTGGTTCTCCAGGTGTTGTATGTCGAGGTGCTTGATTAGTAGATGTCTTAAAATTTTCATTACCTTTACCACCTTTACCACCTCTTAATAAAGTGATTTGTTCGTTATTTGACGTGATTTCACAGACAAAATTATTAGTTGTAGCACTAAACACTACAGTCCCTATGGGAACATTTAATATACAGTTTGCGCCATTTTTCCCATGCATTGAACTGCCCATTCCTGGTTGTCCATTTTTAGCTTTGGCATGTGGTTTAAAGCGATATTCAGTTAGATCGTTAATATTTTCATTACCCAGTAAAATAACATTTCCTCCATTACCACCATCTCCTCCATTTGGTCCACCCTTAGGAATAAATTTTTCTCGACGAAAGCTTAAACAACCATCGCCACCCTTACCGGCAGATAAGTGAATATTTTTTACTTCATCAACAAACATTTTTAACAAATGAAGCAGTAGTTTAGTATTCTATGGAAAGATTTTGCAAGGTAAATCGTTAAAAAAAGTATACTAAAAAAATAATGCTAGAAATTTTTATGCGATTTCTTTTTTTTGAAAAGAAAAGATTTGACTAAAAAAAATAGTATATCAACTTGTTATTCAATTTAATATCTAGTATAGGTAATTGCACTTAAAAAATGATAACTAGCATAAAGAAATTTTTATTATCTCTCATATTAGCTTTATGTTTTAGTGGATGTACGAAAAATTCTGTTTCACAAGAAAATAAAACATTAGTAATAGGTAGTATAAAAGATATTATAAACGTAGATCCACAGGTAGTTTCTAATATCACGGAGATTAAAATATTAAGTGCTGTTTTTGAAGGTTTGTTAGTTCCTGAACCAAAAACGTATAATCCTATGCCAGGAGTGGCAGAAAAGTGGAACATTTCGGAAGATGGTAAGGTTTATGAATTTTACTTAAGAAAAGATGCTAGATGGTCTAATGGTGATTTTGTAACAGCTGATGATTTCGTTTTTTCTGCTAAACGCGCACTGTCATCGCGCTTGGGATGTTCTTTTATTGAAATGTTTTTCCCATTAAAGAATGCTAAAAAATTTTATGACCGCGAAATAAGAGATTTTAATAAAGTTGGAATAAGTGCTATTAATAAACATACTTTAAGAATAGAGTTAGAAAATCCATGTGGTTCTTTCATATATTTTATCATGCAACCTTGTTGGTATCCATTAAACAAAATGGTGTGTGAATCTTTGAAAAATTTTGGAGAATTTTCTGATATTTGGAACGATGTCTATCCTAACATTATATCTAATGGTCCGTTTATCATTTCATCATATCAATCAGGTAAAAATGTTGTTTTAGAAAAAAATCCTTATTACTGGGACTACGATAATCTCAAGATAGATGATGTACAATGGGTAGTTGATAATGACAGCGAAATTCTAAAAATGTTTCAAGAAAATATCATTGATGTTGTTCCTTATAATGTTGTTGATGCTATTTCGAGTAGTGAAACAGTTAATGATATTGCTAATAGCATTGATGAGAAAGAGATTAAAATATCTCCATGTTTCGGGTGCTGTTTTTTTTATTTAAACACATCAGTTGTACCTTTAAATGACCGCAATGTTAGAATAGCTTTGGCGGTGGGTATAAATCGTGAAAAGTTACTGACTTTATTACCTCGTGACGTCTTGAGTGCAGCTTATGGCTTAATTCCTACGTTGTTTGATGAGTATAAAGCAGATCCCTTGTTTAATGAAGATTTAAACTATGCACGAGAATTGTTAAAAAAATCAGGATATCCTAATGGAGAAAACTTTCCGCGACTAAGGTTAATATGTAATAATAGACAAAAGTATCGAGTTATTGCAGAATTCTTAAAAAAGGAATTAAAAGATAATCTTAATATAGAAATTGATATTGAATATCAACAGTGGGATAGATTTTTATCAGAACGTAAACAAGGAAATTTCGATATTTCTTTTGGTGAATGGTTTGGAGATTACCCAGACCCAATAACGTTCTTGAGTTTATTTTCTGTTTTAAGCCAACAAAATTACTGTAAATGGAACAATTCGGAGTACGATAATTTGCTTAAAACAGCTTCAAATTCTTATGAATTACAAGTACGCTTACAAATTTTAAAACATGCAGAAAGTTTTTTAATAAACAACATGCCAATAATTCCATTATATTTTGAAAGTAATATCGTTTTGATGAAAGATCGTGTGTTAGGATGGGATGTTAATTTGATGGATGTGTATCCATGGAAATTTATAAACTTTAAAAAAAGGTAATGAAGTTTTATTTAAATTTCGAAATTTGTAAGCTTTCTTTTTAGAATGTAACATTGAGTTATTTTTATCAGTATTATCGTCGTTAGTTTGTATATATTCGTCTTGATCAGAATTGTTGTCGGTAGTGATATCTAAGAAGCACACTTGGGGTACATGTTTATTTTTCAAATATTCATTAAATAGACAATATTCCCCTTTATGAA
>CBCPNC010000054.1:0-4336 GCA_965120425.1 uncultured Opitutia bacterium | reverse complement strand
TCAATATTAAAATTAATAGCTGCCCAAGATGGGATAGAAAAAATACTAAGAGGGCAAATACAGAACCCAGCCTTAGCTTCATCATATTTAGATTTTTTTAACACAGATATACAAAATGAGTTATCATTCTTAAGTTTAATCATTCCTCAATTGACAAACACCTAATGATACAATTTTCTCAAAGTCATACCAAAATATATATTCTTTAATAGAAGATAATTGTTCTATCAAAACTGTACTATCAAATTTAGTTGGATATTAACCGTTGACAAAACTCAACGATCAAAATACACTTTCTTCAATTTCAGAAAAAATATTATATGGACAGTACAAATATAAATCTTCAAAAAAGATCTAAAACTTACTAATAAATACTCATAGGAATCAGGGAACATTAAAAAAAATTATCTCAAAATGATATTTAAAACAACAAAATGTAGCAGCTGGTAGTTTTTATAAAAATGCCAAACAATTTTTTAGTGAACATTAAAAATAAAGTAATGAGAAGAAAAAATATTAGTTTGCATAATTTAAAAACATCGTATCCACGTAGAGCTGGATGCTTTTTACATATTTCTGCATTGCCAAGCAAACAAGGCATCGGATGTTTCGATGAACACGCGAAACAATTTGTTGATTTTTTATCATCAGCTGGAATGTCCTATTGGCAGATATGTCCAATGACACCCACTGGTATAGGGAACTCTCCATATCAAGGATGTTCAGCATTTGCTGGTAATCCATATTTTATAAATTTACAAAAATTTGTAGAACTAGGGTTATTACAACAAAATGAAATAAACAAACTAAATTTACTGAGTCACAATCATGTAGATTTCAGTGCGATATACGACATTTTTTGGGAAATATTATATTTGGCTTATGAGCGCTTTGAAAAAAGCATATCAAATTTTACAAATTTTCACAACTTCATTTCAAAAGAAGCTTTCTGGTTGAACGACTATGCTACATTTATGTCATTAAAGTCAATATTTCATGGGACTGAATGGCATAAATGGCCCAAAAAATTTAATTCACCAAAAGCAGCGAAAAAAATCTTCATATTTTCCCCAATATCAATAGCAAGATACGGTTTTTTCAATTTATTCAATGGGCCTTTTTTGAGCAATGGAAAGAAATTAAACAATATGCCAATGAATCAGGGATTCAAATCATTGGTGATGTACCTATTTTTGTAGGATTAGATAGCGTAGATGTTTGGGCAAATCGAAAATGTTTTAAGGTAACACCAAATGGAAACTTAACTGTGGTGGCTGGAGTTCCACCTGATACATTTTCTACAACAGGACAATTATGGGGCAACCCAGTGTTTAATTGGAAATACTTAAAACATTCAAAATATCAATGGTGGCTAAATCGATTAAAACATAACTTAAAAATATATGACGTAATCAGGCTTGATCATTTTCGCGGATTTCAATCAAATTGGGAAGTAAAAGCAAATGAACCAACTGCTGAACACGGAGAATGGGTACAAACAGCAGGGAAATATTTCTTTACAAAAATAAAAAAACACTTACCAGATGCTAAATTTATTGCTGAAGATCTCGGTGTAATAACTCCTGAAACTCAGGAATTACTGGAATATACAAATTTTCCAGGTATGAGTGTAATGCACTTCGCCTTCGATGGGCAACCAAACAACAAATATCTTCCACATTGTCATTCAAAAAATACTACACTATACCTCGGAACACACGATAATGACACCACACGTGGATGGTTTCAATCACTGTCGTTAAACGAGAAAAAATTGTGCAAAATTATTTACGTACAGACTGTTCTGACATTACCTGGGATATGATAAAACTTTCGTATGGGTCAGTTGCAAATTTATTAATTTTAACATTACAAGATATCTTAAATTTGGGATCTGAAGCACGGTTTAATACTCCAAATACAATATCAACTAATAACTGGTCGTGGAGAGTAACAGAAGAACAATTAGAACATTTAAAAAAATATAAAACTGATTCTTATCTAAGATTTCTAGCAGAAGTATATGGTAGAATATAAACTAAAAAAACGAGTGCGTTGACAAAAACTTTTCAGAAAAAAAGAAACTATTTAGCACTTCACCTGATTTAATATCTAAAATTTCAACTTCAACACTTTTACGAGATTTTATATCGAAAAATTCAATAACTTTTGGCATCCATCCATTGTTGTGTTTTTTTAAGGAAGATACTTTTTGATACTTTATTAATTTCTTATTCTCATCTAAATACTCAACTTGTAATACTTGATATAATGAACTATCGATTGATAGTCTTGCGTATTTAAGATTATTTTTAATATTTTCACAATTAAAGGGGCATAGAAATTGTTGTGTTACGCGTCCGCATACCTTTTTAGGACCGCAATATTCACTATATTCATGACACGCAAACAACATTAAAAATTCATCAATACTAAATAAAGAACCATTTACTATTTGCTGATTAAGTTTAGATTGTTCATTGCTGTTTGTCCACTTTTTATGATCACTGGAAATAAAAAATTTTTTTGTATCCACATCATCTGATTTAACTTCAAAAATAAAATTTCCTTTTTGATGTAAAATAATACCATCAAAAACATTAAACACTTCTTGTGGATCCACATTTATTCTAATCCAAGCAGCAAAATCAGTTGAATCACGTTCAGTTAAAAACTTCTCAAAAAACGCCTTTGATGATTTGTCTGATAAAAATATTAATTTACAATTTTCTCCATAGGGTGAACATTCAGCAAATTTACTCAAAATACATAATAATAGTATCTGCTGAAAAAAAATTCTTAATATCTTCATTATAAACTATTATCATTTTCAATTAACATTGGCAAATTCGATTTCGTTACATGAGAATTATGATGCACATACATCATAGATAAGACGGTAGCAGATATAAATAATATAATTGTCCCGTATATCGTCCATTTCGTTAAAACTTTTGTAGTTTCACCACCAAAAACAGACTCTGCTGCTCCACCGCCAAGCGCAGATCCTAACCCAGAATTAGCACTTGGTCTTTGCATAAGGATAACGAATATTATAAATACACTACTGCAAATTAGAATTGTAGTTAAAAGAAAGACAAAAAAAGTAAACATAAACTAACTCTGATCGCAAGACGCTTAAAAGCAAGAAAAATTAATATTCAACATATTCCAAAAATAGTCCCTGAGCTGGCGCAGATTCAATATTATTAGTGCGTTTTCCTGAATCTAACATGTACAATAATTCCTGAGGAGTAAGTTTATGTAATCCAAGCATAACAAATGCTCCCACTATTAAACGTACCATTTTATATAAATATCCTGTTCCTACAGTAGTAAAAATTATTTGGGCTCCATTTTTATGAAAATCCATTACATTTATTGTTTTAAAAGTATTACAAAATTTTCCATCATTACGATTCGCTCCAAATGCAGCAAAGTTATGCTTACCACGAAACTTTTCAGCAATTTTTTTCATGGTATTAATATCTAAACATTTATTACCTAAGCACCAATTGTAACGATAATTAAATGCACCTGCAAAATCTTCTAATAAATGATACTTGTAACATTTACGTTTTACTGAAAACCTAGCATCAAATTTTAATGATACTTCTTCGACTGAAGTTATCCTAATTGAACTCGGTAAACCACATCGAAAAGCTCGCAGTAATTTTGAAGATTCATGTTCCCAATCAGCATCAAAATGAAAAACTTGTCCATGAGCATGTACACCAGCATCCGTCCGTCCACTGCCATAAATTCGGATGACATCACCAAAAATCTCTGACAATCGACGCTCTATATGATCTTGAATAGTATTGCCATTTGGTTGACTTTGCCAACCGTTAAAATCCGTGCCATCATATTGACACACGCACTTCCATCTCATTTTTATTATGCCTTAACATTATATTTCTGGTTTGTCTTATTCCAGTTAAGCATAAAGAAAAATGCACCTGCAATACCACATATAATAAAAAATAAGAATGCTGAGTCCCAGCCCCATTTATCAGCAATTTTCCCAATTCCCCAACCAGAAACTGCTCCACCAAAATACCCAAACATACCTGTCATTCCATTACCTGTAGCAGCAGCACGACGCGAACCAAATTCTGCCCCAGCAATACCTACCAGGGTCTGTGGACCATACACAAAAAAACCAATAATAAATAAAAAGAGTGTATTTATCAAAATGGAAGATGAATGAACTTTCCAAAAGAAAAACAAAGCAATAATTAAGCAAACCATGAAATAAAATGCAGTGCAGTTTCTACGTCCTCGAAATAGTTTATCAGATGACCAACCGGCCAAAAACCCGCCTACTGATCCCATA
>CBCPNC010000053.1:0-5867 GCA_965120425.1 uncultured Opitutia bacterium | reverse complement strand
AAGAAGAAGAACATATTCGTAATAGATTACAGAAATTTCATAAACTCACTGAAAATAAATAGAAAGAAATTATTTTCGGCATCTATTAATACATTCCTCTGCAAGTATATCTATCGTATTAACAAGAGGAATGTTTTTATATTTAATGTCTGTTAACGCTAATGGAATTTCAGTACACCCTAAAATTATTAATTCTGCTCCCTGATTTTCTAAATATTCTAAACTTTTAAGAAAATATTCCTGCCCTTTAAGAGGGTTTTTATACATTATTCCATTTTTAACTGCAAAAATTCCTTCATTAATAGATTCTTGTAAATTGGCGGATGGGTAAATAATGTTTAGGTTTTTGAAAAATTTATTCCTAGAATTATCGTAAATTTTAGAATAAACAGTTCCAACGCTACATAAAACTCCTACGTTACGCACATTTGGATACTGTGTAGTTACATAAATGAGAGTTGTATCTATTAAATTAATAAACGGCAAACCTGATTCTTCTTCAATAATATTTATTACACAATGTGCAGTATTACATGGAATACATCCTAACGTTGCGCCTGCATATTTTAGCATCTTTGCTACTTTTACGAAATATGGAGCAAAAGAAATAGGGCTTGTGCCAGCTGCATAATTTATTCGACTAGGAGCTTGTGTTGCTTGATACAGTATAACTTCTGGTTGTTCGGGGTCATCAATACAACCATACTTTGTGACTAATTTTTTTTCTATTAAATGAAGTAATTCAATTGCTGCAGCTACTCCGCAACCCCCAATTACTCCAATTACTTCATGTGTAAAATTCCCCACGTAAAATTAATTATAATTTAGTAACTTCGAAATCAAGAATTTTCGAAAAAAATTTATATAAATCTTAGAAAAATTTAGAAAAAACTTGCCTTTTTAAAGGTAGTAAATTTATTGCACCTAATTATAGGTTATGAAGGCAATTATTTGTACTCAAGGTAAACAATTTAGCGTTAATGAAGGTAACATATTGCTTGTTGATCGTTTTATTGGATCGAAAGCCGGTGATGTTATCGAAATTAAAGATATTTTAGTTTTAGGAGAAGGAGGTAGTGCTGTAATTGGCAATCCAATTGTTTCAGGTGCAACAGTTAAAGCTAAGATTTTAGAAAATAAACGTGCACGCAAGGTGATGATTTATAAAAAGAAACGCCGTAAGGGGTATCAACGTAAACGTGGGCATCGTCAAGAATTATCAGTAATTAAAATAGAAGAAATAACTGCATAAATTAAAGAAGGGGATTTTATGGCACATAAAAAAGGTCAAGGTGCGGCGAAAAATGGACGTGACAGTAAGGGACAAAGGCTAGGTATTAAGCGATCCGGTGGGGAATTTGTCCGTGCAGGTAATATATTAATACGTCAACGTGGAACAAAGTTTCATCCTGGAAAAAACGTCGGGTGTGGTAAAGATTTTACATTGTTTGCTCTTATTGACGGAATTGTATCGTGGGATAGTAAGCATAAGCGTGTATCAATACTAGAATCCACAAATAGTACCGTACAAAGCTAATGTTTTTTTTAATAATTAATTTGATTTTATGAGCATAACTGCTTTGTTTGTTTTGATCATTGGTTGGGTCAATATGCAACTCAACAATGCGAATAAAATTAAGTTACGTTTTTTGGTTAATTAGTAATGTTTACTTGTCTATTCACAATTTTTATATAAAAGAATACTCGCAAAGTTTATTGTTCAGTGCTTACCTAGTTACAAGTTTAATTGGTCTTAAGAATTCTTTTAAAGCTGGAGGATGGTTAGATAAAATTTCCTTAGAGAAAAATGAACAAAGATAAATTAAATATAATTTTTGATATGCAGGCAGAACTTAATGCTAGAATTAAGGTGCCACACGAAAATTTGACCGATACTGAAAAAATTACCTGGATTTTAAATTATTCACGAGCGTTAAGCCAAGAGGTCTCCGAACTTATTGATTCTGTACCATGGAAATGGTGGGCGAAATATCAAAAATTTGATGAACAAAATGCTAAAGTTGAAGCAATAGACATTTTACATTTTTTGGTTTCAATTTTTCAGGTCTTAGGAATGTCAGCAGATGATGTGTTTGAAGCTTATTGTAAAAAGAATGCAGTAAACCATCATAGACAAGATACAGGATATACAACTAAAGATAAATCCGATTCTCGTGGGATATAAATTTTCTTAAATTCTAAAACCTAATGTAGGTGTTAATTTTCAATTTATTCACAAATAGAAGTTTTTACCATTTGTTATTTTTGTCAAAATAGTCAGTGCGTAAATACACAAGTAAGCCAGATTCTGTTCGATTATTCAATCGATGTGTTCATTTATCTAACTAAAAAATAGCTCCTTATAAAAGACGCGACATACCCGATACTTTAATAAGCTGGCCGCTTAGTATCCTATTTTGTCTTGCACCGAATTGGGTTTGCCATGCATATAACATTACTGTTGATACCGGTGTGCTCTTACCACACCTTTTCACCCTTACCTTTTTCAGGTGGTATATTTTCTGTTGCACTTTCCGTCATATATGTTGTAGCATATATGCCCACATTTTCATGTGGAATTCTGCCATGTGGTGTCCGGACTTTCCTCTCATATTTTTATAATATGAGCGAACACTACGTGTATTTACGCAAACAAACAAAAAATGCTAAATAATTTTAAAGAACGACTTTTTCCCGACTTGAACAATTACCCCATCTGCCTGTTTATTTACCTTTTCATAAGGATCTAAAATTTTTTTTCCATTAATTTTTATACCACCTTGTTCACTGAGATGTTTTAATTCTTTTTTACTAGAAAATTTCCCATTTGCAACTAAAACGTCAATGAGAGTAAAATTCTCTTCTTGGACAAAAATATTTTCTATATCTGTTGGGATTTCATTTTTAGAAAATACGGCTGTAAATTGTTTTTTTTCGTGTTCAGCAACTTCATCACCAAAAAATTTCGATGTTAGTGTAGTCGCTAATAATTTTTTACATTCCATAGGATGCATTGCTTTCAATTCACTAATTTCTTGATCAGATTTTAATAGCAAGTACTTGTAATAAACGTACATAGTTTCATCTGGAATTGACATAATTTTCCCAAACATATCTTTAGATGAATCATTAAAAGTTATATAATTATTATAACTTTTTGACATTTTTCTATTGCCATCTAGACCGACCAAAAGAGGCATAGTAATAACGGCTTGTTCATCTTGCCCAAATTCTTTTTGTAATGTCCGGCCCACTAATAAATTAAATAATTGATCACTTCCACCTAATTCAACATCAGCATTCAACTGTACTGAATCGTACCCTTGCAATAATGGATACAGAAATTCAACAATTGAAATTGGAGTATTGGAAATATAGCGTTTATTAAAATCGTTCCTTTCCAACATGCGAGCGACTGTCATATGTCTAGCAAGATTTAGTGCATCTTCAAAGCGCATATTGGAAAACCATTCACTATTTCGCCTTACTATTGTTTTTTGTTTATCTAAAACCTTAAATGCTTGGGCCAAATAAGTACTAGCGTTACTTTCAATTTGTTCCTTAGTTAAGATTGGACGAGTTTCAGATCGTCCACTTGGATCGCCAATAATAGTTGTATAATCTCCTATAAGTAAAATCGCTTCATGCCCCAAATCTTGAAATTGTCGAAGTTTATTAAACACTACCATATGTCCAAATGTTAAATCCGGACGCGTTGGATCGATACCAAGTTTAACTTTTAATTTTTTGCCTGTTTGAAGTTTTTTTTCTAATTCTTCAACTCCGATAATAGTTTCCGCATTGAAACAAATTTGTTTTATAACTTCAGTGCTCATTCAACCAAACGATGAATTATTTAAAGCTATTTTCAAGAAAATTGTACAGCATTCCTTTTTACAAAAAAAAGTTGCACATTAACATATATAGTACCATTTTTTTTTAATGAATATCGCAGTAATTTTAGCTGGTGGGGTTGGTAAGAGATTTTCTTCAAAAATCCCTAAACAATTTTCAATGTTAAATGGGAAAACATGTTTAGAACATACATTGTCTGTTTTTTTAGTTAATAAAAATATTGATAAATGTATTATTGTTGTACCATTAAATTGGATCAATTTTACTAGAGAATTTTTAAAAAAATATAATTTTAATTACTCTTTAATCCCAGGTGGAGAGAATCGCAATCAATCCTGTTTTAAAGCTCTACAAAGTATTATTGAATGTGATAATATCATCATTCATGATGCAGTTAGGCCGTGTATAACTTCAAAAATAATCAATGAAACTTTAATAGCCCTAGATCATTATGAAGCAGTAACTGTTGCTGTCCCTGCTGTAGATACAATTTTAAAAGTGGACAATGAAATTGTTGTTGAAATTCCTAATCGAAATGAATTTTTTCATAGCCAAACTCCACAAGGGTTTAAATTTAAAATTATAAAAAGCGCATACGAAGTAGCTTATAAAGATAACCCTGATTTATGTGGATTTTCTGATGATTGTGGTGTGTTAATGAAATACTTCCCAAATAAAAAAATAAAGATAATAAGGGGAGACTTTCGCAATTTAAAACTTACAACAATAAAAGATTTGTCTGTTATTCAGAACTTATTACTTAATAATTCATCCAATGATTTCTAAAATTATACCAGAATTTTCGATATCACAGATAGCTCATTCAGGTCAATGTTTCCGGATAAATGAAATAAATAAAACTGGAATTTGGCAAGTAATAGCTTTTGGAAAATTATTAAAAATTAAGCAACAAGAAAACAATATTGTATATTTTGATTGTTCTGCTGAAGATTTTTCAGAAATTTGGGTAGATTATTTTGATCTTAAACGAGATTATTGTGAAATAAAAAATATAATATATGAATTAAGAGACCCATATTTAATCAAAGCAATAGAATTTGGCTATGGATTGCGTATGTTAAAGCAAGACCTTTGGGAAATGATAGTTACTTCAATTACAACTCAACAAAACAATATTCCTCGCATCAAAAACATCATTGAACGTTTGTGCAAACCATATGGATTGAATTTCCCTTCGGCAGCTATATTAGCTTCTTTTACTGAAGAATATTATAAACAATTAGGATTAGGTTATCGTTCTAAATATATTTTAAATATTGCCCGTGCTGTAAGTAGTAATCAATTAAATCTTAACGAACTAAAAAAAATGACTTGTGAAGCAGCTATAAAATATTTGAAAAATTTTTCAGGAATTGGTGATAAAGTAGCAAATTGTATCGCATTATTCGGGTTACATAAAACCGAGGCTTTCCCAAAAGATGTATGGATAAAACGAATTATAAAAGAACATTATGGCAATAAATTTGATATTTCATATTTTCAAAAATATGCAGGTATTGTGCAGCAATATATGTTTTTCTATGAAAGAAATAAAAATAAAAAGCAGTATACTTCATAATGAATATCTTGCCTGTTAGTTTTTATACTAAAGACACTTTGGTTGTCGCTCGCAATCTTTTAGGGAAAATTCTTTTTAGAAGGGTAAATAATAATGTCTATCGTGGGATGATTGTGGAAACTGAAGCTTATTTACCATATGATCCAGCAGCACATTCATTTAAGGGATATACTAAATGTCGTGATGCCATTATTTCAGTCACCAGGAATGACTTATATATATTTCATATATGGTATGTATTACTGTTTCAATATTGTTACGGAACGAAATAACTACGGTAGTGCTGTTTTAGTGAGAGCTTTAGAAGATTTAGATGGAATCGGTAGTATGAATGGACCAGGTAAATTATGTCAAAAATTACAGATCGATCTTTCTTGTAATTACTGTAATATTACTGACGTTCATAGTGATATTTGGATAGAAGAGGGGATAA
>CBCPNC010000052.1:0-9098 GCA_965120425.1 uncultured Opitutia bacterium | reverse complement strand
TTGAGCCATTTTTATGCCGTGTGAGCTCTGCTGGTGTCCCTCATATAATTACGCATAGTAAAGAAAATGAATATACAATATCGGGATTATCAGCAGATGATATGTGTAAACTATACTGGACTCTCAATGCTATAAATATCCATTATAGTTTTAATATAAATGGCATCAATGTTACGCGTACTATTACTGCAGCAACGGAAGTAATCCCCAAGAATCGCATTATTGCACCTGTTGAATTTTATAGCAGTGGATATGATTCAGAATTGCATACATCTTATTTATGTAACTTGTTTTTTGATCCTATTTATTTGTTAGATGATGACACTTTAGGTATTAAATTTTTGTTCAATGAAATTGATGATACAAGTTCTATCGACTTTAATATTTTACCGAAAGTTGGTATGGAAAATATTAGTTACAATTTTACATTTCTTAATGTTCCAGCTAAAGTTTATTTGAACTACAATTCAAGTGTTGTTAGTGAAGCTGATATTGAGAGTTTTAGTGTAGATTTAATTTTTGCTAGTTAGGTTAGTAAAAATTTATTATGTTTTTTAGCAGTATAAAAATAATTGTGCCTATTGTTAAAAATGGAACAAAAGGAACAATGAGATGTTTGTCTTTTTTGATACTTAAGTATTCTTTTAATATCTTAGGTAAAAGTATTATAGTCCCAATTAATGATCCTCCAAATATAGCGATCAAACAACCATTAAATCCACAAAATGTCCCAATTGATCCAATTAATTGAACATCTCCAAGTCCAATAGCTTCTTTTTTGAATATGTATTCTCCAAAAATACCAATCCAAAATAATAATCCACTACCTGCAAGTAGTCCAAGGAAACAATTTTGTAAGCTCAATATTATATTATATGTGTTATGAATTTGTGGAACGAGTATTGATGCAAATATTCCACTTGTTGTTAATAGTATTGATATACTATTTGGAATATAAAGCGTATCATAATCAATGAATGAAGCTACAAGTAAAGAAAAAACTAAAATACTATATATGATAACTTCAATTGTTGTATATTTTGCTGCCCATAGTGCTACCAATAAACTACCACTTAAAACTTCTATAATGAAGTATCGTATAGGAATTTTTGCAGCACAACATTTTGTTTTACCTCTAAGTAAAATCCATGATAATATCGGAACATTTAAATAAAAAGGTACTATTTTACCGCATACACAGTGGGAACGTTTAAATATTATTGATTCGTTTTTTGGTATGCGGTCAATGCACGCCCCTAAGAAGCTTCCTATACATGCTCCAATAAAAAATATTGATAAATAAATCATGCTTTATTGAATATTATTTTTAATAGATTTAGCAATGTTTACTGCTTGTCCGAATGACAGATTTTTAATCTCTTCTTTGGTAGAATCTGCAATTTGTGCACGTTGTAATTTTTGTATTACTTGTGGACAAGCTTCAGCGATGAAGACTTGTTTATTATTTTTTTCAAATTTTTTTATTAAATTTTTTAAGGCTTGTAGTCCAGCTGTGTCAATAAATGGAACATTTTGCATGTTAAGTATTAATGCATTTGAGCTTTGTGGAATTTGTTCCAAAGTTTGTTCAAATTTATCAATCATTCCGAAGAATAATGGTCCAGAAATTGTGTATACTGCAACATTATTAGACCAAGTAGAAATATCATTATTAGAGTATAAATCATTATCCTTATTATATTGAATATTGGCTGAATCAGTTAAACGATACATTAATATTAATGCTGAAAGTACAATGCCAGTATTTACAGCGGGCACTATACCGTATAATATGGTTAGTACGCAAGTTATTATTAAAGTAAAGGCATCTAACCTTGGTGCATGCAGTATATTGTATCTTAATGTCTTAAGATGTATCATGTTAATTGCTACCATGAAAATTATGGCAGCAAGTGTAGCAAGCGGGATATTATTTGCTAGTGGTGCACAAAAACAAACAATACATAATAATGTTATTGAGCTAACAATGCCAGTTAGTGGAGAATTACCTCCAGCTCGTATACTTGATGCTGTACGCGCAATTGAGCCAGTTGAAGCTATCCCACCAAATATTGGGCATACAATATTTGCAATCCCTTGTCCGATTAATTCTTGATTTGATGAGTGTTGTGTACCGATAATTCTGTCGGCTATAATTGCTGAAAGTAAAGATTCTATTGCTCCTAACATGGCAATTGCAAAAGCAGATGGTATCAATGAATAAATTCGTGGAAGTGTTACATTTGTAGGTAACTGAATGTGAGGTAAGGATTGTGGCATACCTCCAAATGCACTTCCTATTGTCGCTACAGAATCAAATTGAAATATTGTTTGTGTTATTATTCCAAATGATAGTGCCATAATAGATGCAGGAATCTTTTTAAAGACTGTTTTTTTGTTAAACATTAAAATGATTAAACTTATACTTGATATAAGTGTAGTTTTAATATCTAGAGTTGGTAGAGCATGTGATATTTGATAAATTTTTTTCAAAAATTGACTTGATAATTTTTCACAATGTAAGCCGCAAAAGTTTGGAAACTGTCCAATTAATAAGTTAATTGCTATTCCAACAGTAAAGCCAATAATTACCTGTTCGGGTATAAATTTTATTACTCTTCCACAATGAGTAACTCCTAAAAGTATTAACATTATTCCTGCAATAATAGTAGCGATTTGTAAGCCATCAAACCCGAATTGTTCAGAGATTAGCAGTAATAGACCAATAAAAGCACCGGTCGGACCTGATATTTGTACACGTGATCCACCAAATATAGATCCACACAGTACAGCGATGATTGAAGTATATATTCCTACTTCAGGTTTAACACCAGAAGCAATGGCAAATGCTATGGATAATGGAATAGTTACGATACCAACTACAATTCCAGCTAATATATTGGGGAGGATATTTTTTCGAGCGAATAATCCAGCATGTATCGCTTCTATTAAAGCTATCATAAGTGTAATTCACTTAACACAGAAGTAAAACTTAATCTAAGTCAATATCTATTTTGATATTAATTAATTAGTTGAAAAGTAATTTTGGTTTACTACCTATTTTAGAATATTGAATTTAATTTAAAATAGTAGTATGATTTCATTTATTCAACAAGTTTTGCAAAAACATCATAAATGGGTGTTTAGTGTATTATTGGCAGTAATAATTATCGCTTTTGTATTTACTATTGGAGCTACTCCTGGAATAGTAGGTAAGAAAAAATCAGTTGATTTTTATGGAATTAATTTGCTGTCTCATAAAGAAATTCAACCGATTATTAATTCGACTATTATATCTGCCATTGCGTTAGGTCAAAATTTTTCTTCAAGAGAAGAGTTAGATGCAGCAGTACTGAAAAGATGCGCTTTATTAGCTGAAACGAATAAATTATTAATTCCGGAAGTAAATAATGCTTCGTTAACGGAATTTATTAAAACAATTCCATCATTTTTAGATGACAAAGGTAACTTTGAACAAGAACGATATAATACTTTTTTAAAAATTTGTGAGCAGTATAAATTTTCGCCTGATGACATCAGGCAAGCTCTTATCGACGACCAAAGAATTAATGTTTTAGCTCGCGCAATAACGGGTAGTGGTTACTTTTCAGATAAACAAGAAAAAATGGTATTAGAGTCATTCTATTCGAAGTATGATATTATTTTGATAGATTTGCTGTTTGATTCATATCAATGTGATGAATCATTTACTGATGATGAATTACATACTTTTTATGAACAACATGCTGGACGTTATAGTGTGCCAGATATGGTAGCAGTATCTATGGTGCGTTTTAATAAGAACAAATATATTGAAATGGTTCCAAACCCAGCAGATGATACCCTTGAGAAATTCTTTAACTCCAACAAAGATGAATTTAATGAAATTGATAAACTAAGCGATTCTAGAGAAGAAGTTCTTGAGAAATATTTTGCACTAGAAGCGAGTAAACTTGCGAATAAATATGCTGATGAATTCACGTATACCTTATATAAAGAAGATGTTCAATTTAATTCAGAGCGTTTTAAAGATTTATTGAGTCAGTTTGATTTAAAGAAAGAAAAAATTGCGCTTTATTCAAAATATAAGTTACCAGTTGTACCTGGTGTTTCAGAAGCCGCATTGATTAAGATGTGCGATTTAGATACAACTAGATATTATTCTGATCCATTTATAACTGATTTTGGAGCTGCAGTTTTATTTGTTGAGGGAAGAAAACCAGCGCGCGAACTATCGTTCGAGGAAGCAGAAGTGTATATAAAAAAAGATGTGTATGAGCAAAAGAAACAAGCTAATTTTAATTCACTTGTAGAAAATTTAAGAAAAAAATTATCTAAAGCACAAGATGAACGAGAAATAATAAAAATATGTGATGATAACAATTTGCAGTATAAAAAATATCAGGAAATTTCTATAAATAATGACTCTAATGTTGTCCCATCAAATGTTTGGAGTGTTTTATTTTCTTTAAATGAAGGCAAAAAAGTAGGTGTACTGTCTGGCCAAAATAATATTTCATTGGTAGTAGTGCTAAATAAAGAAACTCCTAACATAGCAGAGATGGAAAAAAACAACAATGATAAGGTGAGGAAAGCCCTTATGCGAGATAACCAAAATTTTGAATTTATGGAATACTCTAACGATTTGGTGAAAAGAGAGTTGGATAAATTAAAATAGCTTGACTATTCATTATTTACTACAAGTATAAATTTTATGATTGAATATGGTGTATATACTGCACTAGTAACGCCATTCTTGAATGGCGAGGTGTCGTATGAATGTCTTAAGAATTTATTAGATGCGCAAGTTGTCAGTGGAGTCAAAGGGGTAGTAATATGTGGAACTACAGGTGAAAGTCCAACTTTGAGCTCAGAAGAATATCAAAGTATTATTCGTTATACCACGGAGTATGTCGGTGATAAAATCCTAGTATTTGTAGGTGTTGGATCTAATAATACCAAAGAAGCTGTTCGTAAAACTGTTTTGGCGAATAAGTTCAATATATCCGGAGTGCTAGCTGTTACTCCTTATTATAATAAACCTACTCAATCAGGACTATTGGATTATTTTGAACAAATTGCAACAGCAACAAATAAATCTGTTATTTTATATTCTGTCCCTTCGCGTTGTGGTGTAGAAATAAGTGTCGAGACTATTCGCGTACTAAGTTCTAAATTTGAAAATATATGTTCTCTCAAGGAAGCTACTGATAATTGTGCTAGAATAGACGCTATTAGAGAAGTCGTTGGCGAAGATTTTACAATTCTTAGCGGAAATGATTCAATGACTATTCCTTTTATGTCATTAGGGGCTAAAGGTGTTATTAGTGTCGCTTCTAATATTTATCCCGAAAAAATGGTACAAATTGTTGAACATGGATATAATGGAAAATTTAAAGATGCTTTAAAAATATATTGCGAATTATATCCTGTAATAAACAAGCTTTTTATTGAAACGAATCCGTTACCAATAAAATTCTTACTTCAACAAAAAGGAATTATTGCTTCCTATGAGGCTCGGTCACCGCTTGGTATGTTGTCTCAAAATAGTATAAACGAATTAAAAAATGTATTATGTTAATGTATGATTAAATGTGTTGTTTGGGGTTCTTAATGGACGATTTATTTCAGTCCTTATATTGTCAAGTACCCCATTAAGAAATCGGTTGGAATCATCAGTAGATAATTCTTTCCCTAGTTCAATTGCTTCATTCATAGAAACAATCGGAGGAATGTCGTTCCTAAAAAGCATTTCATATGTGGCAATGCGTAAAATGGCGAGATCTACTTTTGCGATGCGCGAAATTTGCCAATTGGTTGTGTGTTTTTCTATTAATACGTCGATAATATCTTGATTTTCAATTGCTCCAATACTTAGTTCATATGCAAATTTATAAAATTCTAAGCTTTCTTCAGCGTAATTTTTTATAAACTCAGTGATATATTCTGGAAGTTGCTGCCGAATTATACATGGATTTATGTCCAGTGAATATAAAATTTGTACAGCTAATCGTCTGTTTTTACGTCTAGGAGATGTGGAATCAGCAGCCATTTTTGTATTAGTTATCTGAATTGTAAAAGTGGTCAAGTTATTTAAATTGTATTTCATTTGTTTTTTTGCTGAGTTTTAAACTCACAATGAATTGTCCATTTAAAAAAAAACATCCATCATCATTGCAGATAAATGATGAATATTATATGTCATTAGCTTATAATGAGTCGTTGTTGGCGTGGGAAGCTGATGAAACTCCAATAGGGGCCATTGCTGTTTTCAATGATGAAGTAATTGCTAGTTGTCATAATTCTGTAATTACACTTAATGATCCTAGTGCACATGCGGAAATGTTAGCAATTACACAAGCAGCTCGTGCAGTAGGAGATTGGAGGCTAAATGATGTTACAATATTTGTTACAAAAGAACCATGCCCAATGTGTTCAGGCGCGATGATCATGGGAAGGGTTGGTAGAGTGGTATATGCAGTGCCAGATAATAAAATGGGGTGTTTAGGCGGAAGTTTTGCTATGCAAAATTTAACAGGTATTAACCATCGACCAAAGGTATCTTGCGGTATCTTAAAAGATGATTGTTTATGTGTGTTACGTGCATTTTTTGAACAAAAGCGTTCCTAGTGACTAAAGATGGAATGTTGAGATTTTAAAGAAATTTTTATTGATAAAATTTTATTCTTAGTAATTATCGCTCGGTGTGACATGGCAGATAAAATTCTCGAAGAAATCAAACAAGAGATAGCCGCTATTAAAAATACAGTGGTTAAGAAAAATGTAGGACGTGTGCTTTCAGTGGCAGATGGTGTGGCAGTTGTTGATGGACTGTCCGATGTAATGTACAATGAAATAATTGAATTTGATAATGGAGTATCTGGTATTGCATTGAACTTAAAAGAAGATGAAGTGGGAGTTGTTCTTTTGGGAAATTCTTCAGAATTAGAAGAAGGAGATGAGGCACGTACAACAGGGAGGTTATTATCTGTTCCAGTAGGAATGAATTTACTTGGAAGAGTAGTAGATGCAGTAGGAAACCCTATAGATGGTAAAGGGGAGATTGTTGCGACGGAATATTATCCTGTAGAACGACCAGCACCTGGTATTATGTCAAGAAGTCCAGTGGAACAGCCATTACAAACAGGGATACTTGCGATCGATTCTATGATCCCTATTGGACGTGGGCAAAGAGAATTGATTATTGGTGATCGATCTACTGGGAAAGGTGCAATTGCACTGGATACTATAATTAATCAAGCGAATATTAATAGAATTGGATTAAGTTCAGGAGATAAGGATTTTCGTCCAGTTTATTCGATTTATGTTGCAGTTGGACAAAAAAATTCAACCCTTGCTAAGGTTATTCAGACACTTGAAAAATATCGAGCATTGGAGTACACAATTATTGTTGTAGCATCTGCTTCAGAAAATCCAACAAATCAATATATTGCTCCGTATGCTGGCTGTGCAATGGGGGAGTGGTTCATGCAAAATGGAATGGATGCTTTAATAGTGTATGATGATTTATCTAAGCATGCCGTTGCATACCGACAACTTTCATTGATTTTAAAGCGCCCGGCAGGACGAGAGGCTTTCCCAGGGGATGTTTTTTATTTGCATTCCCGTTTATTGGAACGCGCTGCTCGTTTAGATGAAGCACATGGAGGAGGGTCATTAACAGCTTTGCCGTTTATTGAAACGCAAGCAGGCGATGTTTCAGCATACATTCCGACAAATGTTATTTCTATTACCGATGGACAGATATTTTTAGATACGGACTTATTTAATCGTGGTGTTAGACCGGCAATATCGGTAGGAATTTCAGTGTCTCGTGTTGGATCATCAGCACAAATTAAAGCGTTTAAGCAAGTCGCAGGACAAGTTAAACTAGATCTTGGACAGTATTATGAATTAGCTGCATTTGCACAATTTGGCTCTGACTTAGATGAAAAAACTAAACAACAACTTGGCCGTGGTGCTCGTATTGTAGAGTTATTTAAACAACCCACATTAGATCCAAAACCAGTAGAGAATCAAATATTGCTCCTGTGGGCTATGAAAAATGGTTACTTTGATAGTATTAATGTTCAGGAAATGTTTGGAGCTGCTGGCTCATTAGAAAAATGGGCAAGTAGTCATTATCCTTCAGTGTTAGAAAATATTCGAGCAAAGAAAGAATTGGATGATTTAATTGAAAAAGACTTACACGAGTTGACGAATAAATGGTTGAGCCAGCGAATATAAACGGGTGTTATGAAGGGTATTCGAGAGATAAAGAATCGTATTCGTGCCGTAGCAGGGACTGCGAAGATTACGCGAGCTATGCAGCTTGTTGCTTCTTCAAAAATGAAGAAAGCGCAAACTATTGCTATAGGTGGCAGGCCTTATATTTTGGCATTATCTGAAATAGTAGAAGATTTATTAACGCTAAATAAAAAAGTTTTGCAGCACCCATTTTTTGAAAAAAGAGAGGTGAAACATTGTGGAGTTTTAGTTGTCGGGACTGAGAAGGGGCTTTGTGGAGCACTTAATCAAAATTTAATAAAAAAGGTTACTGAAGAGTGTAATTCTGGAAATGAGCGATTTTTTGTCATTGGTAAGAAAGTTTCGCAATTTCTTTCTCGCATGCATTGTGATTTAGTTGCTGATTTTTCGATCAGTGATCGTGTAGAACTATGCGAGATGCGCCCAATTATTAAGTTGATACAATCTGAATATCTATCGAAAAAGATAGATTCGTTAAAAGTTATTTATTCGCGTTTTCTTAATCCGTTAGTTCAAGAACAAGTTGTAAATGATGTTTTACCGATGAGTGATTTTGCTAGCGAAATTGCAGCATTGAAAAAACGTATGCGAATTTCAGAAGCAGACTGTAGGAAAGAAAACAGAGATATTATTTTCGAACCAAGTGTTGAAGGTATTATTAGTAAATTAACGCAAGTATTTTTTTGTCAGAGTATTTATCGTGATGTTTTAGAAGCAAAAGCTGCGGAACATAGTTCACGGATGCTGGCTATGAAGAATGCTACTGAAAATGCAGATTCAATAGCAAAAAATTTAACAATTGAATATAATAAGGCTAGGCAAACTGGAAT
>CBCPNC010000051.1:0-6798 GCA_965120425.1 uncultured Opitutia bacterium | reverse complement strand
ACTGTCGAGTTATCATGTCAAAGTATTTTGAATCTCAATATGAAAAATTTCGCAAGTAATTAAATTATATAGATTATTAAATATTTTTTTAATTTCGCATAATATATATTATGTCTAATGAGTGAATGGTAAAAATTCTAACAAAGCATTAAACTTTACTATCAATTATCTTTTCTAATGTTCTAATATCCTGTGAAAACAATCTTATGCCTTCGGCGAGTTTTTCTGTTGCCATTGCATTTTCGTTTAACAAAAACCTAAATTGTGCTTCAGTTAATTTTTCATTATACGTGTTTAAATTTACAGCTTGTATATTTTTAGATTCCAATTTGAGTGACACATCTTGTTCATTTTCATCTAATTCTTTTAAAAACTTAGGGCTGATCGTTAAAAGATCGCATCCTGCCAAGGATAATATTTCATTAATGCTTCGAAAACTTGCTCCCATTATTTCAGTATTAAATGCATGACTTTTGTAAAAATTAAAAATTTTTTTAACTGATTCAACTCCAGGGTCCTGATAAGAATCATCAAAATGTGGATCATTTTTCTTATACCAATCCAATATTCGACCGACAAATGGTGAAATCAAAGTTACATTATTCATTCCACAAACAATTGCTTGTTCTAAAGAGAAAACTAGAGTTAAATTACAATAAATATCTTGCTCCTCTAAGATTTTAGCAGCTGCAATTCCTTCCCAGGTTGCTGCAATTTTTATCAATATTCTATCGCGACTAACTCCATGCATTTCATATAAATTTATTATATTTTTTGCAGCCTCAATAGTAGAGCGTGTATCAAAAGATAATCTAGCATCTACTTCCGATGATATTCTCCCATCAATTAATTTTAAAATTTCTATACCAAAATTTACTATAACTTTATTTAAAATAACAGAGCTACTTTGGTGTTTATTGTCTAAAATAGTTTTTTGCAAAATGTCTATATATCGTTCATCTTGAGCTACTTTTAATATAAGAGAGGGATTTGTAGTAGCATCTTTTGGGTGAAATTTTTTAATACTTTCCAGATCTCCCGTGTCTGCAACTACTATACTAAAGTTTTTTAACTGTTCCAGAGCAGATTTGTTCATTTTAGTGCCAAACATTTAAAGTTAACATCGCAAAAATTATTCCACTGTGCAAGCCAATAGCTCTATTAAGTAGACGATAGTTTAAAGTAATGTAAGATAATAAGGTTCCTAGAACCAACACTTTTATAAAAAATATTAAATTAATTTTATACATAAAACCAAATAACATTGGAACAATACATTTGAACCCACTTAACATTCCAACGTCATTGATAGTTTGTACGCAGCTAGGAATTTTTATATGTAAATAAGCAAAAAATAATGAATTTAATAATATACTTACAAATGGAGTAAATGCTGTATAAAACACGCGCAAAGTAAGTCCTCTAAAAATTACTTCTTCTAGTACACTCACCACTATTGCACACAGTAGGAATTTTGGCATTTTATTCAACGTCAATAGTACAGTATCTTTATTGAAAGAAGACATAGAATGTAATCCTAAAAAAGTTTCGATTACATCAACGCAACACATTAAGAGCACCCCTAATATGAAATAAGAAAAAATTTTTTGTTTATTTCCTAAATCAAAACCAATTTCTTTAAAAGATTTAATACCACATTTTTTTAAAAAAAATGGCAACATTATTATTATAAATACTGACCTAACTCTGTCGAAAACTTTGTATATACCTTTATTGACTATGTAACAACACAAATGATTATTATAACTAGAAGCTTGAGCAAATATTGGTCCAGATAATATAGCAGCAACTAATATAGAACATAAGTAAAACAAAAATAAGTACCAAACTCCAAGCCACGAAAACTTATCATGATTTAAATTAAATAAAATAAAATTTTTATCTCTATTCATCTATAAGTACTATTGTTTCAGGTTCAACATAATGACATAAATGACAAATATCAGCAGGTTGCATTAAGATACATCCGTTAGAAAAATCAACTTTTCCAATATCTTGTTCACGTAAAGACCCATGAATATAAATATATCTTTTTTCTGTAGATTCGCATGCCATTTCACACCCGCTTAACACAAGGATTCCACCAATTATCATTCCTCTGTCATCACCCAACTTGCGATAAATTATAGAATCTCCTACTTCATTTCTGCTAATAAATCTACTAAATGGATGTTTGCCAGTTATAATTTTTACTACTTGATGCTTACCTAATGGTGTTCCTTCACTTCCAATTTCACAGCTACATGGTTTTTTAGATTTGGAAATTGGATAACAAAGCAAAATTTTATTTTTTTCATCAAAGTTTTGTTTTTCTTCTTCAAAAGAAATATACTGTAAATCTTTTTCCCCAAAAAGGGATTTAGTCTCTTTTATTGTATTGAAAAATTTTTCTAACATTCTTTCGGAGAAGAAATAGAGCTTATGATTACTTAGTGAGACATAAATAAAACAACTAGGGCAAGCAGTATATATACTTTCAATTTTTTGAAAAATTTCTTTTGCATCGATTTTATCAATTACTTCAGGAGAAGCAAGTGTCTTTGAAGACATTATTATCAAAAAAAATGAAAACAAATAACCTAAAAAATTTAAGTTTTTCACTAGGAAGTGAGTTTAACACTAGTACTGTAATGTCAATCTTATAAAAAGAAATTTGACAACCATCAAGACAATCGATATAAAAAATGTGTGAAATTCTCTATAAAATACTGGGTAATATGTATTGTATGCGTATTATTTTTAAGCACGATAAATTGTTTTGGAAGTCATGAAAGTAATGATCGATTGGTAATTGCAATAAGCACCAATAATCCTCCTTATGAATTTATACAATATGGAAATATCGTTGGATTTGACATAGATTTAATCAACATAATATGTGAACGTCTTAATAAAAACTACGTATTACACGACGTTTCGTCAGATATGCTGCTTTCTGAAGTGAAATCTAAAAAATGTGATATGGCTATATCTGCGATTAATATGTCACATACAAAAAAATTTAGTATAGATTTTTCAATTCCTTATCAAACAAATACCAAAGCAATAGTAGTCGTTAATACTGGAGAATTTCGTAACGTTCAACAAGGGGCTTATTTACCACTTTCTTTTCTAAATGAAAAAATTATTGGAGTTCAAATAGGATCTTCTAGCGAAGAAAGTTTATACAAAAAAAATATAAAAGGAAGTAATGTAAGACGTTTTAATAGTTTAAAAGAATTGAAATCTGCAATTACTAAAAACATTGGTAATGCATGGGGACTTTATGGAATAATAGTAAGCATACCTGAAGCACAATCTATCGTTGCTGAAAATAAAAATTTGATTTTTTATCAACTAAAACTTGACGAATCTCTTGTAATAGCCTTCCCTAAAGGTTCATCACTAATTGCTCCGGTAAATGAAATTATATCAACTTTAATTAAGGAAAATAAAATATCAGAATTGGAATTAAAATGGGATATGAATCTTTAATTGAAAGAAAATGAAAAAGATATATTTTATTTTCTTCATATTTCTTTGTCTTAATTATGTCTCTGGTGATACATTAGCTAGATATAGTATCTATAATAAAAAATTTTCGACACATCAAAACAATTATTTTTTTCAAAAAAAAATTCAGGCACCAAAAATAGATCACCACATGTCCACAGTGAATAAATACCAATTCCGCCGAAATGATAATAAAACTTTAATCCCATACAGACACATTTCGAAACCAAATTATGTTAAATTACGCAGATAATATTAATAAATTTTTTTCTGTTCGAGAAGAAGTTCAATTTATAATAGACAATATTTCAAATAATACAGCAATAATTATTCTTAATCCGACTTCTCGTTTTTATTCTGCGATTCGTTCAGAACTACAATATAGATCAATTTCATTTAATGATTTTACTAAAGAAAATTCACATTTAGGTTGTAGTAACCTTGTCTTTATTGCTATTTTACATTGGATAGAGTGGCAATCCAAGAGAAATGTTTTTAATTTCTTGAAATTTTGTAATGATACAACAAATACGTTAAGTGTTTTTTCTGAAGAAATTGTAATTGAGTTATATAAAAATTTGAAGCATGCAGCTTGGAAAGCTTTAAGCACTAAATATGATGTTTTGGCAAAACAATTAGATCCCCAAATATTTGAAAAAGTAAGTGAATATGATTTAGGATTGGAAGATTTATGTATAAAAGATTTTTTAAAAAAATATGAAAAAATTTGGAAAAATTATGTTTCAGATGAACATATTCGAAATATAAAAAATTTATTCGCTTCACATGACTTTCAACAAAAAATTTCGCTTAAAACCTTACTTTTTACATTATCTCATTTCCTTTTCGAAAAAATCCAAAGTTCAATCGAGATAAAAAACAAATCACAAACATGTTCAACATCACTTATACCAATTGAGCTGATTAGAAAGAATATTTATTCAAATTACTTCTGTTCTTTAACAGACTATAAGTCTAATATTTCTTACATAGATAGGTGTATAAAAATTTTATCACGAAAACAGAATTTTGTATATTCTTGTTGTGTTGAGGATGATTCATCTTTAGCTTTAAAAAATACTAAACTAATAATAAAAAATAAAACCACCGATATTACACAGACTAAAATTGCTTATGAATCAAGGAACAATTCGAGTATTTCATTTGATAAATATTCTTATATCCTTCCTTTTAATCAAAAAATTTCTTTAGCATGCAAAACAATTGAAATCTTTTTCAAAACCCCCAAAAATTTTTTTTACGAAAATTTTGCAGTCAACTGCAAATCAAACATGTTACATCTGCAAATGCTAAAAAGGACATTTATTGGTTCATTAGTTCATGAACTATTAAATATCAGCCCTAATAAATGTATAGAAATCCCTATCCTATTAAAATTCAATGAAGAAATAGAAAAAAAATTTACAAAATATTGCAAAATGTTATGTGTAGCACACGATAAAACCTCTATTCTTCATTTAGATTTTTCTCTACAAGAATCACTAAACATTTCAAAATACATTGCATATAAATTTGCGAATAAAATTTCATCATCAGGATATCAATATATTTCTACGGAAATTCCATTGCCATCTAACACAAAAATTTTTATTGAAGATGACCCCATCTACCTCACTGGCAGAATAGATTGCATTTTATCCCACCAACCGTTTTCATTAACCTCACCTAGTATGGTTACATTAAATATTTTTGACTTTAAAACAGGAAATTATGATTCTTTAAAAAAGAGTGTTTTAGATAGACAAATAAACGACTATATAGGTATTCAAGTTTTTATGTATGGTGTAGCTTTGAAAAGCTTAGGGTTCAAAAATATTAATGTGCAAATCATGCACCATGATGGAAAATTATTAACGCCAATCAATATGACTTATTTTTTATCAAAAGGAGGAAAATTTTTAAAAGATCTTAATATTGTCCTAAAAAATAGAATCATTGGGGAAAACATAAAAGTATTTTCAAATATAGATGATAATATATTTTTACCGATTGCTGAAAGTGAACGAACAAATGAGATAATTGCCACTAAACACAGATTAAGTTTCACCTAAATAAAAGTTCAATTTCTTTTTGAGATAGCTGCTTGCAATTTCCTATAGACACTCCTTTAAGGAGTAATTTCCCTATACGTATTCGCTGTAATTTTTTTACGAAATATCCAAAATGCTCAAATAATCGATGAATTTCATTTTTTTTCCCTTGCGACAGTACAACTTCAAATGCTTGGTCTTTTAATTGACCTCGCCCTATAGGAATTAATTTATCAAGCTTAAGAAATTCTTTTTTATCCAATACTCCTTGCAACAATTTTTGCTTTATATTATCGTGCAGTGGGTGTGATAATATTACATTATAATGCTTTTTTATATTAGATGATGGATGCGATAGTTTTTGTACAAAATCTCCACTATCTGACAAAATCATTAGTCCTGTTGTATCTTTATCCAGTCTTCCACAAAACATTAATTTATGCTTCATAAAAGTACGTGGAATAAGGTCAAAAATCGTTTTTTCATTAAACTTATCACAATGAGAACACACATATCCTTTAGGTTTATTAAGCATAATAACTAATGGAGATTGCAAATTATGTAATTTATTTTTTATCTTTATATTGTTAACCTTTATAATATCTTTTTCGGGATCAACTAAATCTCCAACATTAGCAATTTTTTCGTTTACTATTACACATGAACTTCTTATTAAATCTTCAGCTTTTCGCCGTGCACACAAACCTTGATGTGATAAAAATTTTTGCAACCGGATCTTATTGTTAGTCATACTATATTTTCATGTAGAAAAATTTTATAGACTTGTAAAATATATACTACAATCTGCTTAACATGTATTCTAACTTTAGCTTTAATATCATCAAAAAATCTAATGTTTCTAGAGCGAGACTAGGACAAATAATTACTCCACATGGTATAATTAATACACCAAATTTTATTTTTTGTGGGACTAAGGGTGCTATGAAAGCTATCACTACTACACAGCTGTCTGACACTGGTGCAGAAATTATGTTATCTAACACATATCATTTGTATCTTCAACCGGGAGCAGATATTGTCACTAAAAATGGTGGATTGCACAAAATGATAAACTGGAATAAACCACTGCTTACAGATTCTGGAGGATTTCAAATATTTAGTCTTGGATATGGTTCTGTGGCGAATGAAATAAAGGGACGTCGAAACTATGGTAATAATCATAAAAAAACATTATTAAAAATTACTGAAGATGGTGCTTATTTTAAATCGTACA
>CBCPNC010000050.1:0-6595 GCA_965120425.1 uncultured Opitutia bacterium | reverse complement strand
AAGTGCAAAGGGAAAACTCGAAGAATCTCGACTATCATTTCCGGCAATTATTTGAAATAATAATGCGATATCTTCTACTGAGCGTCCCATCGGCCCAATTTGATCGAGTGAACTGGCAAACGCAACTAATCCATAGCGGCTTACAGCACCATATGATGGTTTTAAACCACATATTCCACAAAAAGATGCTGGCTGCCTAATTGAACCACCTGTATCACTACCTAATGTTAAAATTGTTTCACCTGATGCTACAGCGGCTGCGCTACCCCCACTACTGCCACCAGGGATACATCGTGTATTCCATGGATTAGAAACAGGTTTATATGCAGAATTTTCATTCGATGCACCCATCGCAAATTCATCCATGTTCAAACGACCCCACATTACACATCCAGCATTCTTAAGACGTTCAATCACAGTGGCATCATATGGGGAAATAAAATTTTCTAGAATTTTACTAGCACACGTCAATGGTTGACCACGTTCAGCAATTAAATCTTTAATTCCAACGGGAATTCCATCCAACGAACTCAATGGGTTACCTCTCTGTCGACGCTTATCAGATTCTTCCGCTTCTTTAAGTGTTTTTTCTTCATCATATGATAAAAAAGCACCAATAGAACCGTCTATAAATTTTGTTCTTTCAATCACTGCACGTGTAATTTCAACAGAAGAAATCTGTTTTTTATTTAGCAAATTACTTAGTTCACGAGCTGTTTTATAAAAAAGTTCATCACTCATAAAATCAATTACTCTCCTCACTCAACAATTTTAGGCACAACAAACTGATTATCTAACTTTGCAGGTGCGTTCAACAACGCTTCTTCTTGAGTTAAAAGATCACCTGGTTCATCTTCGCGCAGTATATTATATAATGGGTACGCATGTGCAGATTCTTCAACATTAGTTACATCGACATTTTCAATCTCTTTAAAATACTCAAGAATAAGATTTAAACTTTCCTCAATTCTTCTCTTTTCATCTTCCGTAAGTCCAATACGAGCAAGCATCATAAGATGATCAAGGTTTATTTGCTTTTTACTACTCATGCAAGTTTCCTTATTTCATAAAATTTTAATACTTCATTCTGTATTTTTTCAAAAAATTCTTGAACTTCACTATCAGTCAATGTTCGTTCATCCGACCTAAAACTTATTTCAAACCCTAAAGCCTTTTTATCAGAACCAATTTGTTCACCGGTATAAATATCAAATAATGATATATATTCAATTTTTATTGATGAATTAATCGACTTTTTGGAAATCTTTTCAAGTAAAGACATTACATCGCCAACTTGTACATTGCGATCAACAATAATTGATATGTCCTTAGAAACTCGAGGGAATACCCCAAAGCGTTTATAACGCTTATTCTTCGAACGATTTCTTTCGAAAACAGCATCAGTAATAATAATTTCTATTCCCCATATGTTTTGCTTGAGGTCAAAATATCGCTTTAACGACTTTTTATTTAATAATCCACATTTAATTTCAATGCCAGAACGATCTAATGAGCAATATTCAGCGGAATGTTCAGCTTGCCACAAAAAACTAGCACCCATCGAACTAAGTTTTATTTGATTTGTATTTATAAGACTTTTAAGCACATCAAAGCACAATTTCTTTACATCCAAAAATGTTACTTTTTTAAACTCGATTTGCCTGTTAAGTGGGATTTCGGTAGTTATGCAACTGATAGCTAAGCACTCGCTCGGTAAAGTATTTACTTTTGTTACAATTTTTCCGGCTTCAAAAAATTTATTTTCCCAATTACCATTTTGAATGTTTATTTTCAGAGTCGTTAATAGCCCTGGCAATAATGATTGCCTGTAACAACTTTGGTCAATGTTTAAAGGATTTTCTAATTCTACCAATGGTTCAGAGCTTAACAAATTTCGTACAATATTTACATCATTAAAAGAGTAATTATAACACTCAAAAAAATCATGATTTGACAAAATTTGTCGTACATTTCTTAAAAAAGTAAAAGAACAATGATCATTTCTTTTCACATTTGTTATATTAACTGGTAAATTTGGAATCTTGTCAGTACCATATACTCTCAAACACTCTTCAATGATATCAATCGGACGCTCAATATCAGAACGAAAACTAGGAACAACAACATTGAACCCAACATCCGTAATTTTTACATCAAAACCTAATCGTTGCAAAATATTCACAATGTCATCACGAGGGATACAAAATCCTAACTTTTTAAAAAATAAATCATTTGAAATTGATATATTCGTTCTTTCTTTAAGATGCTCTTTTGCTGGTATATATTGAACATATTCTCCTCCACAAATCTCTAAAATTAAAGATAATGCTCGTTCTCCGCTGCTTTTACAAGCAGCAGCATCAACAACATGTGTAAAGCGATAAGAACTCTCTGTTGAAACATTTAAATTCCGTGAAGACAACATTATTGAAGCATGATCAAAGCAGGCACTTTCTATAAAGATATCAGTTGTAGAATCATCTACCTCAGCGTCAATACTTCCAATAATTCCAGCAATTACTAAAGGTTTCTCAAAATCTGCAATAACTGTCACACTACTATTTAAATTGTGAAGTTTATTATCTAATCCGACCAACGATTCATCGTCTGTAGCATAACGAATGTTCAGTTGACCATTTTTGATCTTTTTAACATCAAACACATGCAATGGATTTCCAGTTTCAAGCATAACCCAGTTGCAGATATCCGCAACACTATTTATGGATTTCATTCCAGCAGTATTAAGATCATTTATTAACCAATCTGGGCTTTCTTGTACATTAATTCCGGTAATACAAAAACCATAATAACATGAACAATCTTTAGAAGAAACATTAACACATTTCAATAACTCACTGTTATTAACAATAGGTGTTTTAGTGACATCAGGAAAAGAAACTGGTAAATTTAGCTTACTTCCAAGTTCACGAGCAATACCAAGGTAACTTAAACAATCTCCACGATTAGAAGTAACCGACAAATCAAAAATAATATCACTCGGAATATTTATTACATCGTGTAAAATTTTTCCGACTTCAGTGTCTTTGCTTAAAATAAGTAAACCATCATGATCATTACTTAACCCTAATTCACGACCGCTACACATCATACCTGAAGATAATATTCCACGTAATTTACTCTCTTCAATTTTTACATCACCAGGTAAGATTGTCCCTGGAAGTGCAACAGGTACATGATCCATAAGTTTAAAATTTTTTGCCCCACATACAATTTGACGCAAATTATCATTTCCAACGGATACAGAGCAAATGGACAGTTTATCAGCATTTGGATGTTGATCAATCTTCTGGATTTCACCAACAACTAGTGATTTCTGACGTTTAAGACCGGTAAAATCTATATTTTCAATTTCAAAGCCCAATGAAGTAAAAACATCTGCTAAACTCTCTGTATCTAAATTAACATTAATATATCTTCTTAGCCAATTTAAACTTATTTTCATTTCTTAATACGATGTTTTTAGAAAAATTTCAATCATCACGCAAGAATTTATCGAAATAGTTTTTTATCATCGAACAAACATAATTAACTTTTAAAGTTTTTAAGCTCTTACTTGACAAAATTAAATGTTTCTTTGAATCAACAGGATAAGGTCCAAATCGACATGGATCAGTAGGACCAAACAAAGCCACTACTAATTTATTTAATGTTGCTCCTAAATGAATTGGAGCACTGTCATTAGCAACTAATAATTTACATTTTTTTACTAGTGATAAAACATTAGAAAGATCAGTTTTTCCAGTTAAATTGACTACATTGTTATAAGAAAATTTTTGAGGTATTACACGTTGGCCAACTAAAACTATTTTACGTGGGAAGTATATATCCGCTAATTGCTCCGCTAATTCTAAAAAATAAGGCCATTGTTTTTCTTGGCGTCTACTCTCAGGGAATAATAAAATGTAATTTTCATCTTGTAGGGTAAGAAATTTATGGGACAAATGATTAAAGTTTAAACATGATTCAAACTTTGGAGGTAAACCAAACTTAGGTAAAAATTGAAGTAATAAATCTATAGCATGAACATGATCGTTAGAGGGTAAATCTATAATTTCAGAATATGCCAACCCAGAAAATTCCCTAGCATCTTGACGTCCAATTTTACGTTTTGACTTACTAAGCAGTGTCAGTATACCGGAACGCATTAACCCTTGCATATCTAAAACAGCATCATAAGAATAATGCCTTATATCAGTGATTAAGTTAATAAATTTACGCAATCCTCCATTGCGATGAAATAAAAACACATTTTCAACTAAATTTGATGCGATAACAATATCTGACCAACAATCTCGAATAACCCAATCAACAATTAATTCAGGCAAATATTTTTTCATAATTGCAATGACTTGTAATCCATGAATTATATCACCCAAACTAGATGGTTTGATTACTAATATTCTCATATATTTGTATTTGAAAAATTTTGTACCGTCTGTATATGCAATGCAATAGATGGTCAATTATTAATTTAATGGGAACAAGTGTAGTTATTTTTTTATTAAGAATCCTTGGGGTTTGCCTATCACGCTTACCAAAGAAAATAATACGTTATATAAGTGTTATACTCGGTGAAGCTGTTTTCTATTGCATACCTACTAGGAGGCGCATAGCTCTATCAAACTTAAGTCACGTATTCCCGCAAAAATCCGAAGAATGGCGCATTAAAATTTGTAAAGAAAGTTTTCATAGAATGATTGAATTAGGAATGTTATCTATTGCATGTGGATTCCTTACTAAAAAACGTATTAAAAAAGACTTTCATCTATCTTCATCCGTATTACATTCGATAAGATCAATCCAAAATAGCAACTGTGGAGCAATTATCTTAATTCCTCACACTACATTAATTGAATCATTAACATTTATTCCATACTTACTTCATGATGATGAAATACCTCAAATTGGAGTTATGTATCGTCCGTTTGATAATAAAGCATTAGAACAATATATAAAGAAATCTCGTGAACGTTTTGGTCTTAAACTCATTTCCCGTAAAAGAGGTTTTATAGAAGCAATGACAATGTTAAAAGAGCATAAAATTGTTGCTATATTGTTTGATCAAAATGCTGGATGCAGCGGAGCTACTACTACTTTTTTTGGACGTTTTGCTCAAACAACAGAGTTACCAGGAATACTAGCAACACGATATCATACTCCAGTCTATTGCTTATTTGCACAACGAACTAACACTTGGGAAGCAGAAATAAAAATAGAAAAATTATGCAATGAATGTGTCTCAACGCCACATGTTTTGTTAACCGCTAACCAATGGTTGGAAAAAAAATTATGCTCTGAAGACCAAATATGTTCTGATTGGTTATGGGCACATAATAGATGGAAAATTACTAATAATAAAAAAACTTTGTTCTCAATAAATAAAAATCGAAATTGGCTTGAAGAAACTAAACAATTTTTTGAGTATGATCAGTTTCCTAAAACTTTTCGTGTATTTATTAGATTGCCAAATTGGTTGGGTGATGTCGTAATGGCTATTCCAATATTGCGTGAACTAAAACGTTGTCGTCCTGACATTGAAATAACTTTTCTGTGCCAAAAACATTTCATCGATTTTCTCGAAAAATTAAACTTAGCTGATCACATCATCGCACTTCCCAATAAGGGCATAAAGTATCTTTTCCAAATATATAAATATCGCAAACTATATCCTGATGTTCATATAGTATTTACTAATTCATTGCGTGGTGACCTTGAAGCATGGATAATCGGTGCTACTGTACGCTTGGGAATATACAATAAGCATAAACGATTGCCATTATTAACAGATATTTTTAAAATTGGCCCTGAATGTGATAAAACCAGTATTCATCAAACTGTATATTGGGGAAAATTTTTACACGCTTATGGGTTAACGCCAAATATAAATTACACTCCCTATAAATTTTGCTTAGAATTATCTGAAAAACCGACCAAAGAATATTCCATCGGTTTAATGTGTGGATCTTCCAATAATCCAAGCAAACGTTGGCCATTAAACGATTGGAAAATATTAATAGAAAGATTAATTCATCGTTATCCTGGGATACAAATGTATCTCTATGGCAGTAAACAAGATATCCAAATAACAGAAAAAATTGCTCTTGGATTTGGGAAACAAAACATTCAACAAGAATGCGGTACTACCACTATCTTAGATTTATGCCAACGCATTCAATCAAATGAACTAATAATTACATGTGATAGTGGTGGCATGCACATAGCAAACATGTTTGGGAAACCAGTAGTGTGTATATTCGGTCCAACTAATGCTATTCAAACTGGTCCAATTTTCAATGCTCCCAAAATTATCGTACGTCCACCTAGCTGCCCATCTAAAGGAGGATTTCCAATAGAAGATGTTTCTGTAAAACAAGTATTTTCAGCCGTAACATCGATCATGGACAATGTTTTCCCTACAATTAGGGAATAAATTGTTAAAATAAACCAATCTCAATGAGAAATAAGGGAAATTAAAGGCTTATTTTGATAAAAATTTTGAAAAATTCTTTGTTTGGAAAGATAATAGCAACAATAAAACAAATTTAAATACAGAGAATAAATTTAAACAAACTAA
>CBCPNC010000049.1:0-6519 GCA_965120425.1 uncultured Opitutia bacterium | reverse complement strand
GTAGTTTTACTTCCAGGGAATAGTAAGTTTAAGGAAAGTGAGTATAAAGTTGATGTGAAAATTGTAAATTTTATCTTTAATAAAGATAAAAATGAAATGTGTTTATCAGCAGTTATTACTATAATGAAGAAAGGTAGTTTATATGCTATTTGCGACTATAATGACTGTTTTAAGACTACTGGCTCGCAAGACATTCAAGTAATTATTAATAGTATGGATTGGGCTCTAAATATGATGAGCTCTTTCATTAGTCGCTGTTTAGTTTCTAAGGTAAATTCTTGTGATAGACAAAGCAATGATGATGTTGTAGCACAAATACAAAATTCTGCAATTGAAACAGATAAGCCTCTTGAGGCTGTTGTTGCTAATCAAGTTCAAGGGGAATTAAATCAGAAAGAAACCCTTACTTCAGCGCATGAAGGCAAACGAGATATTGAAATTGTTTCACATGGAGAAGTGTATGTTGTTGTAGATAGTGAAGATGGCAATGTACGTTATTTTTCTGGAAGGTTATTTAAAGGCTCTTCAATAACTGTTTCCTGCGATGGTCCATTTAAAGTAATTTCAACAGATAATTCTTTAATTGAAATTCATTGATTTTAGTTTTTTTAAAACCTCCAGAATATATTTTTCTGGAGTATAGTTTTTTGTTTTTTCTACAGATTACCTGCATATATCGCTGATTTTGCAAGATATTCTTCGATTCGCATCAATTGATTATATTTACATATCCTATCAGTTCTGCTCATTGATCCTGTCTTTATTTGCCCTGTGTTTAGTGCAACTGCTATATCGGCTATGGTAGTATCTTCCGTTTCTCCAGATCTATGCGATATGATCGGTTTATATTTTGAAGTTTTGGCCAGTTCAACCGTATCAAAGGTTTCACTTAATGAACCTATTTGATTTACTTTAACTAATATTGAGTTCGCTACATTTAGTGAAATCCCTTTTGAAAGATATTCTTTGTTGGTTACAAAAAGATCATCTCCTACAATTTGAATTTTATGACCCAATTTTTGGGTAAATAGTTGCCACCCTTCCCAATCATTTTCATCTAATCCGTCTTCGATCGATATAATTGGAAATTTTGATATCAATGTTTCATAGAATTTAACCATTTCTTCAGCGCTACGTTCAGAGTGATTAGATTTTTTAAATATATACTTTTGTTTGTTGGAGTCAAAGAATTCTGAAGAAGCAACATCAATGGCGATTGATATATCGTCTCCTGGTCTATATCCAGCTTTATTTATAGCTTCAACGATGATTTCTAAAGCATGTTCATTTGAAGAAACATTTGGTGCAAATCCCCCTTCATCTCCTACAGCAGTAGATAGTTTGAGATTATGTAATACATCTTTTAATGCATGAAAAGTTTCTGCTCCTATGCGTACAGCTTCACGAAATGATGAGGCTTTGTGAGGTACTATCATAAATTCTTGAATATCGACTGGAGCGTCAGAGTGTGCACCACCATTTAAGACATTCATCATTGGTATAGGTAAAATTTTGGCATTTGTTCCTCCTAAATATTGGAACAATGGTAATGATTTACATTTTGCTACTGCTTTAGCAGCTGCCATTGATACCCCTAATATAGCATTTGCACCTAGCCTATTTTTATTTTTTGTACCATCTAGTTCTAGCATAGTACGATCAATGAGATTTTGATTGCTAGCGTCTTTCCCAATTAAAGCATCTTTAATTTCAGTGTTGACGTTATGAACTGCAGATAAAACACCTTTGCCGTTAAAACGTTTTATGGGATTTATTACACCTACCAATTGTTCACTAGGAGCATTTTTATCACGTAGCTCAATTGCTTCGTGTTCGCCAGTACTTGCTCCTGAAGGCACACTTGCACGCCCAATATATCCACTGTGTAACATTACATCTACTTCAATTGTTGGATTGCCGCGAGAATCGATAATTTCTCTAGCAGTAATATCTTTTATATTTGTTTCTAAGTTATTTTTCATGGTCAAAATTTATTTATTTTTATCGGTTGATTTCATCTTGCGATAGTATTGATATACCAACTTGACTAATTGCTTTTGAAGCTAGATTTATATCTTCAATACCCAGTATTATGCCAATTTTATTATTGTAGGTTGATAATATCGGATATATATAGTGAACTTTTATTTCTGCAGAAAAAATTGCATCGATAATTTTTGATATGTCATCAGGGTGCCTAAATTCAGCAGCTAATACATCATGTTCACAAAAGTGAATTTTGTTTTTTATTAAAATTGTTTTAAATTTATCAGGATAATTAGTCACTAAGCGTAAGATTAAATATTCACTAGTTTCGTTAGATGAAAAGGCAATTAATGTTAATTTGTTGGAGAATATAAGCTTTAATAGAAAGTTTAGAGAAAAAGTTTGCTGGTCAATGAATATAGTAAATTGTTTTACTCCATTATATGTGTTTGAATTATTAAGTAATGTGCAACTCATGACCTCTATGGGAATTTAAGTAAAAATTTTAAAATGTCTAATTTTTTCTTTTGTTTTGTATCGTAATTTTATATTTTTTCACTACGTAATAATATTTTATGAAGTTACTTCAGTATGTAATTTGGCTATCAGTTTTATTTACATTAAATAATAGTAAAGTGTATGGGGTAAGGGAAGACGGCCTTCAATTAATTGAAGCTCATGTTTCGTTTTATTGTTATCGCTTAAATCCTGATAAAAATGCGGAGATTTTAATATTAAAACGACAAAATAATAGAAAGATTGCGCCAGGAGAGTGGGAATGTGGTGGTGGACAAGTCAGGATTAATGAAAGTTTTGAAACGGCAGTACAACGGCAGTTATATGAAGAAACTGGCCTGAATGCTTCTCACTGGCGTCTAATGGGGTGCTTTGAGATGAAAGTCGATGATAAAATTGTACCAGGGATAAGTTTTTCTTGTCGTGTAGATTACACCAATAATGTAAAACTTGATAACCGCGAGCACAATGAATATAGGTGGATATCTTTGGATGAAATAAAAGATTTAGAGTTTGTATCTCCCAAAATGAAACAGACAATAATTCGGTTATTGATATCTCAAAGTAGAGCGTGGTAATATTTATACTATGCTACTTCATCCTGGTGGCCATCCCATTTTTCTTCCAGAAAGTAAATGTATATGTAAATGGGGAACAGTTTCTCCAGCCTGTTGTCCATTATTTATAACAATTCTAAAATCTGTAATGTTATTGTCATGGGCATATTTTATAGCTACTGAGAATAAATTTGATATGATACCATCACCCGATTGTGTTATGATATCAGCCAGCCTTTCTACTTTTTGTTTAGGAATTATCAGTAAATGTATGGGTGCTTGAGGATTAATGTCATTGATCACAATAGCATGTTCATTCTCAAATAAAATGTTGGAATTTATCTCGCGGTCTATAATTTTTTCAAAAATTGTTTTATCGCACATTAGCGTGATTAATCTACAAAATAATTTTTTTGTGTAAATACTTAATTTGATAAAATTTGTATAAGATACTTTTTTAATGTTAATGGAGAAGCTAACGAAAATTATATTTGTAATAATGATCTAGAAATAGAATATTTAAAGTCACAATAAATTTTGTACTAGAGTTGTTAAATGAGACAATGTACAGATTATAGTGGATCAAAAAGAAGAGTTGATGTTTTTTAATAAGGAATATATTGGTCCAATATTACGTGCATTTGAGTTTGACTGTCCTGAAATTAAATTTTTTAAGACAAAAAGAGGGAATTTAGGCAACATTTTTAACTTAAATTTGGAGGTGGATGTTCTTATGATTTCAACACTGAAATTAATTAATGGCGTAAAAATTCCTATGGAAGGTTTTGGAGTATTTCCAGTAACTAATCCTAAAGAATGTGAGAGATCTTGTCAGTTGTGCATTGGAGACCGGTTATCGTTTAATTGACACAGCATCAGCTTATTTTAATGAGGAAGCAGTAGGGTGTGTTATTAAGAATAGTAAACTAAACAGGGAAGAATTATTTATAACGACAAAGTTATGGGTACAAGATGCAGGTTATCAAAATGCTAAGAAGGCCTTTCAAGCTTCTTTAGATAAACTTGGGCTCGAATATATCTTGATTTGTACCTAATTCATCAGCCTTTTGGTGATTATTATGGGGCATGGCGAGCAATGGAAGAGTTATATGATGAAGGAAAAATTCGGGCGATTGGAGTTTGCAATTTTTCTCAAGATAGACTTGTTGATCTTTGTTTAAATTCAGAAATTAAACCTATGGTTAACCAAATTGAGTGCCATCCATTCTTTCAACAAATAAATTCTTTGGAGACAATGAAAGAGTTTAATATTAGGCCGGAAGCTTGGGGACCTTTAGCGGAAGGGAAACATGGAATATTTATAAATGAGATATTGGTTAATATTGGTAAACAATATGGAAAAACTGCTGCACAGGTAGCTTTGCGGTGGAATGTTCAACGAGGAGTTATTGTTATACCGAAATCTGTACATAAAGAGCGAATTGAAGAAAATTTTAATATTTGGGATTTTGAACTATCTCCGTCGGATATGAAAAAAATTTCTTCATTAGATACAGGTCACAGTGATATCATTGATCATTTAGCACCAGAAACTGCAAAGTTTTTGAATGAATATAAGATTCACAACTGACAGTAGAATACCGACAGTAGCATAATTTGTGAATTAATAACTTTAATTTTTGGCAAATTATTGGCCTTGTTAAGTTTTAATTTTTTTCAAAAAACAGAAAAATATGGCGGAGAGAGAGGGATTCGAACCCTCGGTACTGTTACCAGTACACAGCATTTCCAGTGCTGCACAATCGGCCGCTCTGTCATCTCTCCGCGAATTAAAATTTTGTTTTTCTAAAGATTTTGAATACACAAATTACTAGTAAAGATTTAATAATTTCTGCAGGGATAAAAAATAAAAAGCCGCACTGGAAAGCTTTTATAAAAGACCTAGTGATCATAGATAGCCATAATGTCCCAGAAAGCAATACAATAATTTGGCTTAAAAATATACTTTTAACTAGTGTAATTGAATTTTGTTTAATATTTGATTGGGTTAAAATATATCCCATTATAAAAAATCCAATCAAATATCCTAGAGTTGGAATAACAAGAGTTGTGGTATTAAAAGTAATATAAGTTAAAAATATTGTTAATCCGTAAATAATTTGTTTTCGTGAACCAGAAAATAAACAAATTAAAGCGATAAACAACGTTTGTAGTGTGAATGGGATAGGATAAAAAGGAATACTAATATTTCTACCTAGTGCGATGAGTATTGCAAATATTAACCCAAAAGACAAATCAGTTACTGCCTTGGATAAAGTAAGTTTTAAATTTATTTGTCTTAGATTAATTCCACTCATTTATTATTTTCCTTTTTTATCTTATCTGGTACCCGGAGAGGGGGTCGAACCCTCACTCTAGTACAAGAATCGGATTTTGAGTCCGACGCGTCTGCCAATTCCGCCATCCGGGCAACTCTTACAGTAAAATGAAATTTTGTTTTGATTTAGCAAGTTAAAGTTTGGAAAATTTTTATTCTGTTTCTATGATTGCTGATTCTATTTGTGATAAATCAATTTTTTTTATTTTATGGTGCTTGAATTTATTATCATTTAGCATAAAATCTAAGTTTAGTAATTGAATTTCTAAATTTTGAGGATTAAAAACAATAATTCGTCCACTCTTTTGATAAATTTCTATACGCGACCATGGAGCATTTGTTCGTGGATCATATCTTAACAGTGAAAACTTATTTATATCTTTATATATTTCAGGATACTCACTTTGTAAAAGATTAATGAGATGAGCAATTGGTTTTATTCCTTGTATATTTTGGTAGCCGCTTTTGTTTTCCGTAGATTTTTCTAAATTCAATTCAGCGTATGGAAGAGATAAAATTATAGATTTTGGTAAGCAAGCGCCTCGGAATATACTACCATCAGATTTATCAATAAATAATAATTCTAATCTTTCTTTATTTCTTATGACAAATTTTAACAGTGGTTCTCTTTCTTGAATTTTTATAAAAATGGAAGCAGGAAATTGTCGTTCTACATATACATCCTTTATTTGAGAGATATTCAGTAATTTTTCTTTTAGTTTTAAAATATTAATTTCTGAAAATAATATATTTTTCTTTATCGACAATGCTCGTATTAAAAAATTTTTTGTGATATGCCCATTTGTTTCAAATTTTATTGACTCTAAAAAGATCTTATTGCCTGGGATTTTTTTAGGTGTAATATTTTTGAAAAAGAAAAATAAACTAAGGCATATTGCAGCTAATAACAATGTCCATGTAACAAATTTTACTGATGTACTAAACTTCACTTAATTGGAATTTTCATAAGTATTTTTATTTTAGCAACATTTTGTTTGAGCTTGGTTTTGTAATTGATGAAATATATTTTTTTTCGAAGTATGCAGGTATGCTTGAATGTAGTTTGCGTGGAAAAATTTGTGTAGTAACAGGTGCTGGTAGGGGAATAGGTAAAGATATTGC
>CBCPNC010000048.1:0-5010 GCA_965120425.1 uncultured Opitutia bacterium | reverse complement strand
CCTGATAATATACTTTTACGTGCCTGTTCATTAAACAATAATTGTTTAGCCATAATAATTTCCCTTTTTAAAATTTATTCATTTATAATTGCCAGAATATCGCTTTGACGGAATATTACAAAAGTTTCATCTCCTTGTTTAAACTCTGTACCACCATACTTATTGATTAGCACACGATCTCCAACTTTTACTTCAAACTCAATAACTTTTCCGTCCTCATTAATACCAGATCCTACCGCAATTACTTCAGCTTGCTGAGATGCTTCTTTGGCAGCATCTGGAATAATAATTCCCCCTTTAATTTGCTCTTGTTCTTCAATTTTTTTTACTAGGACACGATTCCCTAGTGGTCTAATTTTTGCTTGCATATATATTCACCTCTTAGATTGAAAATTTATTTTTTATCATCATCAACAACTTCAAAATCAGCGTCAACAATATTATCATCTTTTTTATGAGAACTGCCATCATTATCTGATTGCACACCATTACTTGTTTGATCAGAATTCTGCTGAGCGGCCTGACTATACATTGCTTGTGCCATACTTTGAAATTTACTTGTTAATTCCTCACGTGCAGAATTTAAAGCATCAGTATCAGCATTTTCGTTATCAAAAACCTTTTTAGCATCTGCCACAGCTTCTTCTAACTCTTTCCGTTGACCTTCAGATAAATTACCTCCAAGCTCTTTAAGTTGTTTTTCTGTTTGATAAATAAACTGATCAAATTGATTACGTGCTTCTATTTTTTCTTTTTCCTTTTTATCTTCCTCCGCATATTTTTCAGCTTCTTTTTTCAATTTTTCGATTTCTTCATCAGATAATCCAGAAGCTCCAGTAATTGTAATTTTCTGATCCTTTCCAGTTCCTTTATCTTTAGCAGTTACATGTAATATTCCATTAGCATCAATATCAAACGTTACTTCGATTTGCGGGACCCCACGAGGAGCCAACGGTATACCATCTAACCTAAACATACCCAATGTCTTATTATCTTTTGCCATTGGCCGTTCACCTTGTAAAATATGAATATCTACCGCTGTTTGATTTTCTGCATATGTTGAAAATACCTGTGTTTTTTTCGTTGGTATTGTAGTATTGCGCTCTATCATTGGAGTGGAGATACCACCTGCTGTTTCTATTCCTAGAGTTAATGGAGTGACATCAAGTAATAAAATATCATTTACTTCTCCTTTAAGGACTCCTCCTTGGATAGCTGCCCCGATCGCAACAACTTCATCTGGATTAACCCCTTGATGAGGATTTTTACCAGCAAACTCCTTTGCAATTTCTACCACTCGTGGTGAACGTGTCATTCCTCCAACTAGTACAAGTTCTGAGATATCTGACATCGATATATCTGCATCTTTTAAGCAATTTTTACATGGATCAATAGTGCGAGTATATAGATCATCACATAATTGTTCTAATTTTGAACGACTTAATGTAACATTTAAATGTTTTGGTCCATTAGCATCGGCGGTAATAAATGGTAAATTTATATCAACCTGTTGAGAAGAAGATAACGCAATTTTTGCCTTTTCTGCTTCTTCCTTCAACCTTTGAGCAGCCATAGAATCCTTTCTAAGATCTATACCATTTTCTTTTTGAAATTCATCTGCTAACCAATTTATTATTCTAGCATCCCAATCATCCCCGCCAAGTTCAGTATCGCCATTTGTTGCTTTAACTTCAAAAACTCCATCTCCAATTTCCAAAACAGAGATATCAAACGTTCCACCACCTAAATCATATACAGCAATTTTTTCATCTTTTTTCTTATCTAGGCCATATGCTAATGAAGCAGCAGTTGGTTCATTTATAATACGCAAAACTTCTAATCCTGCAATCTTACCAGCATCTTTCGTTGCTTGTCTTTGGGCATCATTAAAGTATGCCGGTACTGTTATCACTGCTTGTGTTACTGTTTCCCCTAGATATGCTTCAGCATCTGCTTTTAATTTTGCTAAAACCATTGAAGAAATTTGTTCTGGAGAAAATTGTTCTACTTTTCCGTTGCTTTCACATTCAATCCAAGCGTCATCATTTTTCCCCCTAACAATTTTGAAAGGCATATTTTTAGCAAGTTCTTTGACCTCATTATATTTTTTACCAATCAGACGCTTCGCCGAAAAAATTGTATTTTTCGGATTAGTTACTGCCTGACGCTTAGCTGCTTGTCCAACTAACCTTTCTCCATTTTTTGTAAATGCTACTACGGAAGGAGTGGTACGTGCCCCTTCAGCATTTGGTATAACAACTGCCTCACCACCCTCCATAACTGCCATACAAGAATTAGTTGTTCCCAAATCAATTCCTAAAACTTTTCCTGATTTTTTATTCATACTCATACTTATTAAAATTTTTTACTTTATATAAAACCTATTATGAGCAATTTTCATGCCAAAAATATAAATAAAAAGGAAAATTCTTCTTAAAAGAATCCTTTGTAAAAAATTTAGGGTCATTTAAAGATAGCCATAAAAAAAAGAATCCCACCATCTCTGAGATTCCTTTTTTAAAAAACTTAAAAAGTTTTATATTTATTTTCCCTAAATTTTATCTCAAACTGAAAAAGACTATGCGCTTTTGTTCAAAGGAACGTTAGTAGTTTCTTTTATCAAAAGTAATTATTTTCTATTTGCTACCTTCTTCTAGTGGCGGATAAACCGTACCAATACTTTTCTCCGTTAGCTTTCCTTCAAAAACTTTTTTAGCAATATCACATAAACGAGAATCTCTTGAACATCCCTTCAAAAAAACTCCATAAAAATCGCAACCAATTTCCCTTTCCCATATAATCTTATCACTTTGAGTAGAAACCAAATATACTACACCTTCTTGCAATAGATTTGCTCTTGGATCAATAATAGCTGCCGGTAATGAACCTATCCTTAATAATGCCTCTCCTCGTGCACCAATTTTTTCAATTTGTATTGGTAAATTAGATATATCCATGTGTACTCCCACTAATAATTAACTCTCAACTGTCAAATTTTTTCACTTTAAAAGCCTCCTAGAAAGAGCACAGTTCAAATCACAAACTACTTCATGTTCTGGCGCATATTGTAAAAAAAAATTATCACATTCAAATGGTGATTTTGTACGTGGTAAATCACTAAAAGAGTGTGAATCACGAGAAAACTGCGGTGAAAGAAAGTATAAATCATGTATAGCATAAAAAGGGATATGATATTCCATGATTCTTCCTCCAGCAAAAATTCCATGAGGTCGCCCCAAAGCTGTAGATTCAGCTACCCCTTGCTTTCCAAATAAAGATTTTTTATTACCACAACCTCTCTGTACAACAAGTGCATTTTCACTTGACAACACTAAGTTCGTAGTTGGGTCCTTTTCGTTGGGGGCATATTCTACTTTTTCAAGTTTTTTCAATGCAATTCCGATAAAAGCCTTATACATAGCAACTGTTTTTCAAACTTAACTTTAGCTTGATCAGATTCTTCTTGAGAAGAAAATTCCGGGCTAAATGCATCCCATGCAAAAAAACTATCGTACCCATTTACTTTTAGAGCTTGCAAATTTCCCGCACAATTTACTAGTTGAACCAAGATAATATCTATCTTCAATATTTTTTTCTTGCTGAGATAATAAGATATATTTCCAAGCCATTGAGGCAAGACTCCAAGAACTTGTTTGTTGTCCTTCTTCATATTTCTTTACCAACTCATAATCTGCCCCATTTTGTTCCATTATTCTGATCAAATTATCAACTACAGATTGACGACGGTGCTTTAAGTTTCTGAACGCTGTACTGTTAGGACGTGTAGTATCACGAACATTAATTTCAGAAGGCAATTTCTCATCTAATCCTTCTCTATAAAAAATGGCCATAGAATTACAAATAGTTTTGACAAAATCGCACTTATAGCCATCGAAAATCATATTTGCCCCATAATCACAAATATAATCACACTGTGCTTCATTAACGTTTGTTAGATCTAAGAGATTTTCTAAATTAGTTTTAATTTTATTAATATTATCAGCCCTATTTTGTATAATTTTTTCAAATTCAGACTTAAGAGAATTGAAATCATCTTGAGTAAACGCTCTTAATCTTCCACCAGTATTATTAATTCCACGACCATTAGATTTGTAATGATCTAATTGTTCAGTCAACCTGCTATCTAAATCTGTTCCAGCAATGTTATACTTTGAGCGTAAATAATTAACCGCATTTTGAAAATCTTGTAAATTTTTAGACTGTGTTTCTTTAGCACATACTCTCCTTTCCCACCAACTTGTACTTTTTGTTCCTAATTGCTCTGGGTTAAATTGCGCTACTGACTGATTCCCATTTAATTCCATTTTATAACCCTCATCGAAATTTTCAAAAGGGGAGAATCAGTTTAGCAAAAAAAAATTCTTAAACAAGAAAAAACTATATTGTTCGCGCATTTTTGTTTTAATACATGATGTGAAAAATCTAAACGAAATAGTACGGTTCTGTGATGAATATTTGAACATTCAAAATATTAAAGACTATGATCGAGCATATAACGGTTTGCAGGTTGAAAATAACGGAACAGTTACAAAAATTGGATCAGCGGTTGATGCCAACTTATTAACTATCGAACAATCTGTTCAGCAAAAAGTGGATTTATTGATCGTTCACCATGGATTATTTTGGGGGAAATCTTTACCGATAACAGGAAATGTATATAAAAAGTATAAACTATTACATGATAATAATATTGCTGTGTATAGTGCACACTTACCCTTAGATATGCACGATGAAATCGGAAATAATAATTTAATATCTAAATCCTTACAGTTAACCGTAGACAAAAAAATTATCGTAGATAAAAAACTGAATTTCGAAATTCCATTATGCTCAACAAACACTAATATGGAAATAATTACACAAAAAATTAAAAATTTATTTCCTTATGCAAAACTTCTAAAGTTTGGCCCCACTCAATTAAAAAAAGTAGCAATTTGTTCTGGTGGAGGTAGCAGTATCATCCCAGAAATTATTCAATACGGCGCTGAT
>CBCPNC010000047.1:0-3619 GCA_965120425.1 uncultured Opitutia bacterium | reverse complement strand
AAGTATTTAAGTTTTGAAAGGAGTGTATCAATGAAATGATAAGTAAATATGATACTTCTACTAAAGATAAAGTAAAAGTTTCATATTTGCTATATTCTACACTTCTTGAATTAGGTTTAAATCCAAGCACTAAAGGGACTATTTATTTAAAAGAGATAATTGAATATATTATATTAAATAATTTATATGATTATTCTTATAATGAGATTTTAAATGGATTTGTTAAATCTAAAGGTTATAAAAAAACAAATATTAAATTTAATGTAAAAAATTCATTATATAGAATTAATTATAAAAAAGCAGAAAGAAATTTTGAAAAGTGTTTAAATATACCATTTGATTTATACTATCTTTCTCCCAGTAAATTAATAAATATTATAGCATTAAAATATAGAGATTAAAGAATTGCAAATAAGCAATTCTTTTTTTGTGTTCAAATGTAAAGCAAAAGCACTTTACACTTGAACCATTTTGATACCTTTTGATGCTTTTTGATGCCTTTTTAAGTTAAACGATACTATTCATGCTAAAATTTAAGTAGTTCGAACAACATAGATTTCTAGAAATCTAAAATCTTTGAAAAGGAGTTTTTAGATTATGAAAAAACAAAATTTTAAATTTACAAAAGATATACAAATGCCAAATGATGAAATTAGAAAGATACTTAATGATAATTTATATCAAAAATCAATTAGTCAAGTAGATAACTCTGATGTAAATATTAATCATTTAGAGAATATCTTTACAGATGAAACTTATTATTTAGCAATGAAAACAGTTCCATTGCTTGAAAGAAAAGTGTTATATCTATCATTTGTTGAAAATGTTAGATTAAACGACATTTGTAAAAGATTAAAATTACAAAAGAGACAAGTAATATCCTTAAGAAATAAAGCTATTATACATTTTAAAAATAACTTAAAGCTTCTTTATAAAGCTAATAAATTAAAAATAGGTAATAAAAATTGAAAACTAAGTTTTTAGAAAAATTAATTAAAAAATCTAAAAATGAGTTTTCTATAAGGGTATTATATAAAAAGCCTCAAGAAATTCCAGAGGTAAAAATTATTGATAATGTACAAAAGTTAAAACAAGAAATTATAAATAAAAATCTTATTATAATTCCTTATGAAACAGCTTTTATAGTTTGTAATAATTATGACTTAATGAAAAATATGCCCTTAAATATAGCTTTAATATTAGGGTATGTATCAGGAGATTTTATTTTAGTAAATATTGATAAAAAGGAACGTGAATTTAAAAGTCTTTCACAGGAAGATATTATTTGGTATTCAAAAAGTTTAGTAAATAAAAGTTTTAATGAATTTAAAACGGAAAAACAAATTACTTTTACTGATTTTGCTGAACAATATCAAAAAGGATTTGATGAAAGAACTAGACATGCTCTTGAATATAAAGAAAAAATAGTAAATGTTTTGACACAAATTGAATTACTTCTAAAAAAGATATTAAAAAATGGGATGTGATTATATGAATAAAACAGAGATTCAAAAAAGAATTAATGGTTTAAATGAATACATGTTATCTGATAGTGATAAAAAAATATTGTTGCTAACAACTTCAAGTATTTATACATATAACAAAGCGATTGCGATTGTTGATAAAGATGATTTAAACAAAAAAGATTGGTATTCTATTGATAATAAATGTTGCTTTAAATCATGGAATGAAGTAGAAGCTTTTATAGAAGGTTTATGTTTAGCTAATATTACAGATTTTAAAGAAAAGGAAAGGTAATAAAAATATGTATGATGTAAAAGAAAATGTAATTGATACAAAAGATAAAAAAACATTAGAAGAATTAATTATAATTGAAACTATTAAACAAATAAAAAATCCTTTTATAAATTTAACCGTAAAAGATGTAGCTAAAGACTTAAAAATTGGAGAAAATATGGCTTATGCTATTTTCAAACGTGATGACTTCCCCTCTGTAAATATCGGAAGATGTTGGAAAATATCTCTTATATCATATCTTATATGGAAATCTCAAAGGAGATTATAATAATAATGTCCAAAAATAACAATATTGGAAGTGTATATTATAATAAACAAAGGAAAAATTGGATTGCTTCTTATACTATAATAGATAATAATACTAAACAAAATAGACGTATTAGAAAATCATTTTCAACTCAAGAAGAAGCTGAAAGATTTTTAAGAATTATACAATACCAAAAAGGAAACGAAATCTTTATAAAAAATAATAGTATTCCAATTTTTGAATTAATGAATTTAATTCGTAAAAGAAAATTTGATACTAATCAGATTGGAAGAAATGCATATAACAGATTACAGTCAACTTTAAATGTTATAAACAAAAGTGAAGTTGCTCACAAAGATATTAATGACGTAACCTCTGAAGAATTACAGGAATATTTTAATACTTTAGTTAATTATAGTAATTCTTATATTGTTAAAATTATTGAACAATTTTCACAAGCTTTTAGATATGCTATGAATAAAGGTTTTTTACTTTCTAATCCCATGTATGATATTATTGTTCCCAAAAGCATACGAGAAGATAAAGAAATTCGTGCATTAGAAATTGATGAACAACAAAAACTTACTGACTATTTAATTAATTCCAACACTATTGATGAACCATATAAAAATGTTTTTTTAATTGAAATGTATATGGGTCTACGAATTGGAGAAGTATTAGCACTAAAAAAAGAAAACATTGATTTAAGACGTAATTTAATATTTGTAAAACCAACTATGTATAGAGATGAAAACGGTAGACCTCAAATTAAAGCTACTCCAAAAACAAAAAAATCTGAAAGAGAAGTTCCTATTCCTAAAAATATCAAAAATGAAATAATAGAGCAAATGCAATTAGCAAATTATCATAAAGAGAATTTATTGTTTGTATCTAATGCTGGAACTTGTGTAGACCCAGTTAATGCAAATCATGTTTTAAAAAGAATATGTAAAAAACTTGACATTAACGATGTTACTTCTCATAGCTTAAGACATACTTTTGCAACTAGATGTATAGAGGCTGGTATGCGTTCTGTAGCATTACAAAGACTTATGGGACACAGTGATGTATCTATTACTCTTAATATATACACTTCTGTATTTAATAAATACAAAAATTCCGAAATTGAAAAAGTTAATAATTATTATATTGATAATGAGATATTTAAGAACGAAACATCAATCTCAGAAAATAGCAATAAAATAAGCTCTCCTCACATATTTACCGATGATTTACAAATCGATAGATAAATGAAATTTACCTAGAAATCTGTCAACATAAAATTTGTTGACAGATTTCTATACACCTTCGTATAAGTGAGTTACATGGACTTTTTAAGATTAAAGAACTCTGGTGTTAAAAACTTGCAATTTTTGTTGACAAAACCGTTGCCAATAACATAAAAAAGCACAAAAATTTTATAAAATTTACAGAGTGACACAAAATAAAATAAAGTTCAAAAAGAGCCAAAAATCAATATTTTTTTAATGACACATAAATTTACAAAAAAACAAAAAAAGACACAAAATAGTTAATTTTGTGCCTAAATTGGTGGAGATGGCGAGAGTCGAACTCGCGTCCATGATTTCTTCCATACAGACTTCTCCGAGTGCA
>CBCPNC010000046.1:0-4946 GCA_965120425.1 uncultured Opitutia bacterium | reverse complement strand
CAGCATTATGTATGTGGGATTGTGATAAAAGAAATAAGCTTGGAGTAACAAGTGGAGATCCTAGAGATTGTTTTATAAGTACTGACGCTGAAGGAGGTAAGGGAGTAAATTATTCTCGTGTAGGGGATTATCCAGTTAGTTGGGGGTTAATTTTTCTAGGGAAAACAGTAAGAGCATTAGAAGAAATCAGGAAAATAATTGATAATAAAAAAGATCCTATAGATAAGCCGGGTATCATCAGGGAGGGTTTTAAAGCTCGAAGTGAACAATTACAAATGAAATTTAGGGATCTGATTGATAATGAGTGGGATATTAAAGCTATACGAAAGAATATAAAAGAGGAAATAGGAGAACGGGAAGAAGGTTATGAAGAATCAGATTTTGAGAACGATCCGGAATTATTAAAAAAATTCAGGGAATTAGAAGCTTTTGAAATGATGCAACTGATAGCAGCAAGTAATACTATGGTTGCTGAAGAAATTGGTGAGCTTTGTAGTAAGAAGATAAGAAGTATGTATGAAGATTTAAAAATAACGGAGGAAAATATAGTGAATGACGAAATACAAATCAACGAGAGTAGATGGCTTGAGAGTATTAGGGCCGCTCAAGCAGAAGCTGCAGTTACTAGTGTTTTAAATTTAGTACAGAGGAAATTGATACAAAATATAGGGAATGGTAACTCTAAATTGACGAGTAGAGAATTTATAGAATTAATACCAGAAAGAGAACTAAGGCATCGTGTTATCGAAAAAATAAAAGGAGATCCCTTATTTAATGTGACAGGACATTATAATGTTAGTTTAGCAAAAAATGATGGTCCATCACAAAAAGTAGCGTAGAAGCAGGTAAGAGCAAAAGGACAAATAGAGCAGTAGAAGCTCCTCCTATGAAAGAGGGGTTTTATTTTTACGTTGTCGTATTGTGTGTATATGCACGGTAAAATCCGGCTCGTGGCTGTTGGTATAAATGCTGCTTAAAAAGCGAAATCCTCCTCGCGATGATAGTCTGATCTGTTGGGAGAATGTAGGTTATTGTTCTTGTACTGGGATTGTTTTGTACCCTCATGAGTATGTTTATGTTGAGTATTTGTTTGACGCTCATAGCAAGAGATTTTATTCGCCCAGAAGGATACCGTTTTCTTTTCATTACCAGATGAGTCTACGTACTTCTCAATATGCGGGGCGCCTTGAATATGAGCATATGTTTTCCCTGCTTGATGGTCCTTCAGTAGTTGTTCGGCAGTGTCCCCAAACGCAACAAAGTTAAAGATGCTGTATTTTTCATTATTGTCCTGAGCAGTTGGGTTAGTGAGAACAGACAGCCCGAATGATTGAACAGTATTGCCTTTAGCTGTCACCCTTGGCTCTTTGAGATTCAAAACAAATCCATCCAAAAAAACAAATTGCTCCCATAGGGACACGCTATAAACTGTAGCGTATAAGTCAATAAATAATGGTGTATGGGTAATCGAAAAATCATGTACAGTGCGAAGGAGTTGTGCCGGATATATAACGGTTGTCAGTATTGTATACGTGGGCACTTATATTTCCAAACGTTGTACAAACTCAGTTGCTGTCGCCCGGTAGTGATCAGGTTAAAAGATTGGGCTCGAATCTGGGGGTGTGCACGTTCAACTGCTCAGCTCTATGAAAAAAAGATACTATTACGAGGATATATTACAAGTGATCGACATAATCATAGGTGTCTAAAAACCTATTCATTAGCGATCTTTCCGAAGTAGTTAGGATACCGATTAGGATACCGATGCCCGTATATATTACCCGCGCGCGAATAAATAGAATAAATAGTTAGTAATATATATAAATAGTTAGTAATATATACAAATAAAAAGGTATACTATATAGGGGATTGGTAATTTTTTCTATTCTGGTAAAATATTCTGTTGTAATGCCAGTAATTTTTGAACTGCTTCGGGTGGTAGTTTATTGATCTCGAAGTTAGCGGATAAGGAATGTGCTTGTTTTGGTGGCTCGAATCCTTGGCCACAATTGGCGTATAATAATCTATCTGCCGCTGTTGTAGAGATTTCTCCGGTTTCCAGTTTAGCAAATATTTCCGCGGATTTGCTTGCTTTTATGGTATCCACCGCTTGTTGAAACTCCTCACAAGTATCCATCCAGGTATGTACTTGAGTAATTGACGTGCCCAATAATTTTGCGATATTGAACTCCACTGCACCTGGTAATTGATCAATGTTTGCAGCGATTATAGTATCGACAAGTACTTGCGGGTTAGTGGCTAATAATTGTTTACATTTTGTTGAGAAGCGTGTTGTGTTTTGATAATTATTTATTAATCTCGTGCCCATATGGGGCTGGATAATAATGGCATTGGGATAAAAAACGATGAAAAAGATCAACTTAGGTACCAGCAACAAGCATGGGTGAATGAATTACGGAGCCATATCGCAGAAGTCTCTGGATTTAGTGAAAGTACATCCGGGTATTGGTTGATTCTTGAATTTGCGCATTATTTACATTCTCGATTAAATAAGCGGTATATCAGTCCGCGAACATTGGCATATATCAGCTGGTTACTTGTTCAAGTATTATGCGGATATGTAGTGTATAAAGATTCTCACGAACGCTCAGATTCAGAAATATTGAATGAACTACGTGAATATCTGAGCAAACTGATGAAAGATGACAATGATTTGGATGGTTTTAGGGGGCAAATTTATCATTTATTTGGAGGTAATCATTTTGGGAAGAAGAGATATCGTGGGTTGGAAAAATATCTCGAAAATGGCGTATTATCTAGTTATCCACGGTTACCAGGTAGACGAATGATTAATCAATTATCTGGAGTGATGACTCTGGGAGATTGTTATGATAATGGCTATTACGTAGACATTCAGTCACTGTGGAAACTTGTAGAAAATGATGAAAAGGTTGAACTTCGCGGCCGTGTTCCACGTACCATTGCGTTACAATTTCGTGTACTGTCGCTTTTTTGTATCGGTCGGCCAGAAGATATGTTATCCACCTGTATCATGCACTGCTGGGAACGTTTAGGTTGTACATTATTGCATAAGTGTCGGAGTACACGCGGGTTGAGTAGTATTTTCGATGAATTGACGAAGGAGTTGGTGGATGATCAATCGTGTATTTGTTAGCGGATACATCGCTAGTTCGATCATGTTACATAGACATCCGCGTAAGGAATATCGGTTTCGGCTATATATCCGCGGAAAGAAAGATTCTATGGGTGATGATAGCTGTTATTTAGCGAATATCTGTGTGCTCAATTCACAAGCCATGAGGTACTTTCCTGGTAATCTTGAACGTGGAGATTTCGTAGTCATTGAAGGTGAATTACTTAGTATACGTGGAAGTGATAGAAATTGGCAGACTGTAGTTAGCGCCTATTGTGTATATAATTTGGCCGTATTTTTGGAATCAAATATTGGAGATGCGCGTGTACGTCGCCAGGAGCAACTCGCGGAACTGTATCAATCACTATTATCGGAAGAAAATAAACGTGGCCCGGATGGATTAGATATTTTTTGATTGGAGGATTGGATGGGTAGGCGTTGTAAAGAGAGTGATTTACAGATGCAATTTTTCCGATGGATTCGTCGATTAGCACTGATTGATGAACGTTTTCAGCTCGTGTATAGTGTGCCAAATGAAGGTGCACAGACTGAATCCCGACGGTTGAGGATGTACCGTATGGGACTAACCTCTGGAGTAGCGGACATCAATATTGATTTACCGAGCTATGATGGAAAGTACGGATATTTACGTATCGAGTTGAAAACAAATACCGGTAGACAGAGCACTGATCAAAAGAACTATGAGCGTTTAGTGGGTACTCATGGTGGTGGCTTGTATATTGTTTGCCGGTCAATAAGCGAAATATTGGACGTATTTAGTAGATATTTTGGTCCTGGGTATGATTGGTCGGTATTATATGCACGGTATGGAGAGAGGTGTCGATCACATGGGCTGAAAAGGTTCGCACGAGCATAACAAACGAGGGAAAAAGATGGAGGAAATAAAATCATTACTGAATATTCATTGTTCACTTGGTAAGCTGAAGAAGAATAAGAAACATGGTGGATTAGGGTATAAATACGCTGAACTATCACAGGTATTGGAGATGCTACATCCTGTTTTGGAACGTGAAAAAAAGTATATAACATTCGATATTGTTTCTGATGAGCGTGGTGATAATTGTGTATGTTTGGTAGGAGCATTACGGGACGAGAACAATAATATTGTTTTGGAAAGCCGTGTGCCCTTACTTGGGATCAATAATGTTGCGAATACCCGTAATTCTCCGATGCAGAACCTGGGTAGTGCGATTACATATGCTAGACGGTATTGTTTGTTGAATATGTTTAATTTGTGCGCCGAGGATGACGATGGTGAACAGGGGCTCAATTTTTCATCTCGTGAACGAGGGGGACATTATGGCAAATTCGAATAGGATCATTGATTTGAGTGGTAGTGAAGAGTTTGATTTAGCCTACTGGGACTGGTTGATGAACATTGGGAAGAAGAACGAACATGAGTGATTCTTTAGCTAACAATCACGTGGTTGATCGCTACACAAATACTCAACTTGAACAAGCTGTATTGAGCTCATGTATTCGGTTGGAAGAGTGCATCGATTTGGGCATTGAGAAACATCTAGCTGCTCGAGGTTTTAGCATATATTTTCACGGTGAGATTTGGGAAGCACTGATCGCGTTGTATACCAATAAGAGCCCGATTGATGAGATCATTTTAGTGGAGTACTTGTCCACGCGCACTAACCTTGAGAATAGGGAGCTTGTCTTATCAATTGCCCAAATTTGTTCATTAATTGATGTACCGACAAAGTCGCGATGTGCAGATTATATACAATCATTACTCGAACGTTCGAAACTGAGACGGTTAAAGACCACATTGGCTACTATTACGGATAGTTTACAAGATAAG
>CBCPNC010000045.1:0-10281 GCA_965120425.1 uncultured Opitutia bacterium | reverse complement strand
ACGCAATCATTAGTTACTGTAGCGATTTTATCAAAGTCTCCATTTTGTTCAACAGAATCTAACCATTTTTCTGCTTGTTCAACATACTTCAGTCCTTCAGTGGTTAATTTTAATATCTTTTCACGTGTATTTCCGTTTGTTGCAATACCCTTATTAAGTATATCTAAAAATATTTTCATTTCCCACCTACTGCTGATTAAATCAAAAGATATTGTTTATTTTAAAAAAAATTTGTCAAACATATAGGGGCCTAACTACTGTAAAAAATCTTAAACTACTATTGATAATCGAAACAATGCTCGACTTTTTTTAAATTGATAATAGTTGTTCGCGCGATGGACATAAAAGATACTTTAAATCTGCCTAAAACTAATTTCCCAATGCGAGCAGATCTTGTAAATCGGGAACCTAAACGTATACAAATGTGGGCAGATCATGATCTTTACAAAAAAATTCAGGAAAAGAATAAAAATGGCGAACCATTTATATTGCATGATGGACCACCATTTACCAATGGAGATGTTCACATTGGAACTGCTTTGAATAAAATTTTAAAGGATATCATCATTCGTTACCGTTCAATGCACGGTTATCGTACGCCATACATTCCAGGATGGGACTGCCATGGATTACCCATTGAACATAAAGTTAGTAAAGAATTAAAGCGAAACAACAATTCATTGGATATCACTAAATTACGTCATGAATGCGCAACTTTTTCTGAAAATTATATAAAAAAGCAACGTAAACAATTTGAACGGCTAGGAATACTTGCCGACTGGGAACATGAATACCGTACAATGTCCCCTAAATACGAAGAAACGGTCATAAATTTCTTTGCTGATTGCGTATCTCAAGGTTTAATTTATCGCGGTAAAAAACCAGTATATTGGTCGATACCATGTCATACTGCATTAGCAGAAGCAGAAATAGAATATAGGCAACATACTAGCCAATCCATATGGGTAAAATTTAAATTAAGTGCATCATCAGCTGATAAACTCGGTATAAGCAATAATACTTATGCAGTAATTTGGACAACAACACCTTGGACAATACCATCAAACTTAGCCATAGCAGTCCACCCAAATTTTAACTATGTCGTTATAAAAACTAATGATGAGTATTATATCGTTTGCGAAGATTTAGTAAAAAATTTTTCACAAGAATGTTCTTTGGAATATAAAATTTTAAAAACTTTTAAAGGAAGTGAACTGGAAGGTATAATTACGCAACATCCTATTATTAATCGCACAAGTCCTATTGTTCTCGCCAACTATGTAACAACCGATGCCGGTACTGGGTGCGTACACACTGCACCCGGACATGGACTTGAAGATTACACCACAGGACTAAACTATAAACTTGATATTTACTCACCAATAGATGACAATGGATGCTATGTTGATGATGGCAAAATCCCAGAAGAATTAGTAGGAATAAGCGTATTAGAGTCTACTCCAGGTAAATGCAGAGCAAACAGTAAGGTCATTGAACTTTTAAAAAGATCAGGTGCACTATTACATGAAAAAGAGATTACGCATCAATATCCTTTTTGTTGGCGCTCTAAAACACCGGTTATATTCCGCGCTATGTCGCAATGGTTCATTTCATTAGATAAAAATGATCTGCGAAAAAAATTACTGGATACAATTTCACATGTTTCATGGTTCCCGAAATGGGGAGAAAATCGAATGCGAGCAGCAATTGAAACACGGCCAGATTGGTGCATTAGTAGACAGCGAGCTTGGGGAATACCTTTACCAGTTTTTTATACTGCTAACAATGAACCATTAGTAGATGAATACGTAATTAGAGAAATTGCTAAAAAAATTGGGGAATATGGATCAAATTTTTGGTTTGAATCAACAGTAGCTGAAATATTGTCAGGGATCACAATACCAACAAATTGGGAGATTGCATCAATGGTAAAATCTACTGACACACTCGATGTATGGTTAGACTCAGGCAATAGTCATCGCGCAGTTTTAAAAAATAATTCTGAAGTATCATGGCCAGCGGATATATATCTTGAAGGAAGTGATCAACATCGTGGATGGTTCCAATCATCTTTATGGACAAGTGTAATATCAGAAAATGGGAAAGCACCATTTAAAACGATATTAACACACGGTTTCGTGGTTGACGAAAACAAAAAGAAAGTATCAAAAAGCGATAATAAACCACAGACTGCTGATGATTATGTCAATCATTTTGGAGCTGATGTTGTTCGCTTATGGGTAGCATCTGAAGATTTTAGAACAGATATTACTGTATCAGATGATATCTTTGATCACATTGTTTCCGCTTATCGTGTCATACGAAATACACTGAAGTTTCAAATTGGGAACTTGTATGATTTCAATCATAAAGATGACATGATTCCACAGGAAGAAATGACCATCATCGATAAGTGGATCTTACAAAAAGCTAAGAACTTGGTTTGCGATGTAGATAAAGCATACAATGCTTACGACATGCATAAAGTTTATCAATTAATAAATAAGTTTTGTTCATATAATCTATCAAGTATATATCATGACATATTAAAAGATCGTTTATATACCTACGCATATAACTCGTATGAACGTCGTTCATCACAATCCGCAATTTATATCGTATTGAATATTTTAATTGCTATACTGTCACCAATATTAACATTTACGTGCGATGAAGCGTTAGCATATCTACTAACAAACACAGAAACTTCTGACCAACATGTTCAGTTATTAGATTGGCCAACGAGTGACATCATTAAAAATTTTAGCAAAGAGGAAGCAGAAATAGATGCTTTATTGAAACTACGAGATAAAGTGAATGAAAAATTAGAACAAGCACGACAAAAAAAAATCATTGGGCAATCACTAGAAGCTAAAATTTATATAAACTGTCCAAATAACGATCCAATTGCTAGTTTAATAAAAACGCACATAAATATATTGGAGGAACTATTCATTGTATCACAGATCGAAGTAACGTTTAATGAACAAGAGGAAACAACAATTATCGTTAAGCATGCTGATGGTTATAAATGTCCCCGTAGTTGGAAATGGGTTTTAGATCTTGTAGATGCTAGAAATTTTGGTAAAGTTTCTAAAAAGAGTTTTGAAGCTTTAAAAGCGAAATACGCTAATTTTATGTAAAGGATCTTAAAATATGGAAAAAACAAATAATAGGCCGACCATATCCCTGCGACATAAAAAGCCAAACGATATGGCTTTCACTATGGATGACGTTCGCAGCGTCTTGCAACAAAAGCAAGAAATAAAAGAACAAGAAGAAGTAGATATTATTGCTGAAATTAAACATGATTTATTAGTTACTCAGGCAAATAATAGTAATGCTTCTCAACAAAAAGTACAAGCAGCATCGCTAGCAGATATATTAGGATTTCAGCCACAAAGTTCTAAACAAAATACAAGAGATTACAAAGATCCGTCAGAAATATCAGAAAAATATAGAAAATATTATAAAATGTTAATAAAATTGAAGCACGCTTTACAAGATAGAGCAAGAGATAATACTACCCATTACACAAGTAGTGATAAATTCGATCCAGATCTCAAATCTTTTGATATAGAAGCTACATTAAATTTATTACCAAATGAACAAGAAGGGTTAGCTGAAGTAGAGCAAGCAATTCAGAGAATACACAATGATACTTATGGTATATGTGAAGCAACTGGTAATGCCATTGAAAGCAAGAGATTAGAGGTGATGCCATTTACAAGATATTCCCTAGAAGGGCAACAGGAACAAGAAAAATTACACAGCACTAAAGAACAAAATAGTGGTACAATTTTTGACGGTGAACAAAGTGACGATATAAATGGATTTTCTGAATACGAAGAAGAGTAAGATACAGGAATATTCTTTTTTTTCAATTATCTTATTGACGATTTTATCTATTGACCAATTAACTAAGTGGTTAGCCAGTATTTTACTGACTAAAGATTCCATAACAATTATCCCTAATATTTTATTTTTATCTTATGCTAAAAATACTGGCGCTGCCTGGAGCATATTCCCAAACAACAGTACATTACTTGGATATCTCGGAATATTTATCATAATATTAATATATACTTCGCGTAAACACTTAGAAATCGCGAAACAAAAAAATCAAATTATTTATGGCTTAATATGTGCAGGCATTATTGGTAATATCATTGATCGATTATGCTTTGGCAATGTTATAGACTTTATTGATGTACGGATATTATCATTTCAATGGCCAATTTTCAATATAGCTGATGCTGCTATATGTACTGGAGTTTTATTGTATTTTTTATTTACTTTTCGTACGAAAACAAAATAAAAATCAACATTATGTTTTATTAGCAACACGAGAAATAATATAATGTCAAATTTATCCGCAGTTCCTCTGATACACGTAGAAAACCTCTCAAAGCATTACAGAGAACAGTCTGTATTACATGATGTAAGTTTTGATATAGAAAGTGGCGATTTAGTATCTATTATTGGCCCATCTGGATGTGGAAAATCAACATTACTGCGTTGCATGAATTGTTTGGAAACATTAGACGGCGGGAAGATTGCAATTAATGGAATTGAAATATCATATCAACTAGCAATATCAAATTATAAAATTTTCAAAAAATATGCCCATCAATTGCGCCAAAGTATAGGCATGGTATTTCAATCATTTAATCTATTCCCTCACAAGACACTTTTAGAAAATGTCATGCTCGCTCCAATGGTTGTAAAAAATGAATCTGCCGTGAAATGCCGTCAACTTGGACTTGAAATATTAGAAAAAGTAGGATTAGCACACTTATATAAGCGGCATCCATGGAGCTTATCAGGCGGACAAAAACAACGAGCGGCTATAGCACGTGCACTAGCAATGAATCCTACAGTTATGTTATACGATGAACCGACGTCTGCACTTGATCCAGAAATGGTAGAAGAAGTTTTACAAGTTATGCGCGATTTAGATCAAGAAGGAATGACACAAGTAATAGTCACCCACGAAATGAAATTTGCGCGAGATGCTTCTGACTACATAATATATATGGAAGAAGGGGCAATCGTAGAAATATCTGATGAAGATGAAATTTTTATTACTCCAAAAGATGACCGAACAAAACGTTTCTTAAAAAGGTACATGTAGTAGTGAAAAATTTATTACTAATAATTTTATTAGCATCTTGTAATATTGCCAATTGCGGTGAACTGCGCTGGGCAGCAGATACAGAAAGTGGTGCTCCAAATGTTTTTTATGATGAAAATCATAACTTATGTGGGTTTGAAAAAGAAATAATTGAAGAAATTTGTAAACAAATAGACCTAGTTCCAATATTTTGCCAAAATGATTGGGACTGGCTAGTTCCCGGATTAAATCGTGGCTTATATGATGTTATTATAGATGGTTTATCTAAAGATGAATCTGCAACAAGCGCTATAATATTTTCTATTCCGTATTACACATGCAACTTATCACTCGTAGTTAGAGAAGAAGAAGCAAGAATAAAAACTATTAGTGATTGTAAAAATAAACGAGTCGGTACATTAAAAAACTCAAAAGCATCAAAAACATTAAATAACATTGGTCATATTAATATCGCTAACTATCCTACTGAATATGCTGCATTTTCTGATTTAAAAAATAATCGCGTAGATGCTGTACTAATTGATTACCCTGCAGCGTTATATTGCGGATTAACGTTAGGGGGATTAAAAATAGTCAACAATACAGATAAAATACAATATTCAGTCGCAATTAACCCATTTAAAAAGGAATTATTGTCATCTATAAATCAGGCAATTATCACACTAACTAAAAACGGAACATTGCAATCTATAATAAAAAAGTGGAATTTAGATAATAAACTTTTTCAACAATACGTTACTGATACTGAAGGTTCAGCATATAATACTTTTGTAGCTAAGCATCCAACCCATGAATTATTAGATTACATTAAATTAATTCCTGTGTTTGCTAAAGCAGCGGTTATTACACTAGAAGTATCTATTTTTAGCATGATCCTCGCAATGATTTTGGGGATAACTTTAGTATTATTACGAATGTATTCACCGAAATGGGTGCAATTTATTGTCGTGTCGTGTATAGAAATTATACGAGGCACACCATTATTAATACAATTATTTTTTATTTTTTATGGATTACCATTTATTGGCATTACCTTGTATCCACTTGTTGCAGGAATTATAGCACTTGGTATTAATTATGCTGTCTATGAAGCAGAAAATTTTCGCGCTGGACTTATGGCAGTTCCACATGGGCAAATGGAAGCTGCACGTGCATTAGGTATGAACCAGTGGCAATCACTGCGATATGTAATTATTCCGCAGGCATTTACTTTTGTATTACCTCCTCTAACAAATGACTTTATAGCAATCATAAAAGACTCTTCTTTAGTCTCATTAATCACAATTGTTGAACTAACTAAGGCTTACACAATTGCTGCTAATTCCTCATTTGATTTCCTTGGCACAGGTATCTTAGTTGCAATATTTTATTTTTTGCTTGGATTCCCATTTGTCAGGCTTGCAAAAATAGCCGAAAATCATCTAGCATTAGAAAAAAGAGCTTATAAAGCTAAAAGAATTTCCAAAAAACAATCGCTTATTCAATGACACGTAAACCTTCTTCAATAGAAGTAGTACCTAAACGAATTTTTTTTAAAATGTCTGATTTTAGAAACAATGTATGATTTTGGCATGCTAATGTTCTAATTTCAGATTCTGGTACAGAATGAGAAATTGCCTCGTATATTGCATCATTTATTAATAAAAATTCAAATACTCCTACACGCCCAAAGAAACCAGTATTATTGCAACGTTCACATCCTACAGCCATACGAGCTTGCCCAAATTCGGACGTATCAAATACTTGTTCTACTTCTGGACGTAGCAATCGTGAAAAATCTTCCGCAACTGCACAGTACGGACATAATTTACGTACTAATCGCTGCGCAATAATTAACTCAACCGCTGATGCTAAAAGATACGATTCAACACCAATATCACGCAAACGTGTAATAGCTCCAATAGAATCGTTTGTATGCAATGTACTCAACACCAAGTGCCCGGTAATTGATGACCTTATAGCAATTTCTGCAGTTTCGCGATCCCGAATCTCTCCAATCATGATAATATCAGGATCTTGCCGTAAAATTGAACGCAAAATATTAGCAAACGATAACCCTATTGCCGAATTTACTTGAGTTTGATTAACTCCACTTATCTCATACTCTATTGGATCTTCTACCGATATTAAACGTTTACTAGGGTCACGAATCTCGCGTAAACATGCACTCAATGTTGTTGATTTACCCGATCCAGTTGGACCAGTTACTAAAATAATACCGTATGGATGTGATAACGTACGCTTGAGAATTAATTTTTGATCTTCATTAGACAGAATATCATCTAATGTTTTGGGCATCAAAGAATTACCTAACAAACGTAAACTTACACTTTCCCCATAAATCGTTGGCAACGTTGATACACGAATATCTAATGTGGTATCATTATACTTAAATAAAATCTTTCCATCTTGAGGCAGTCTTTTTTCAGAAATATTTAGACGTGCCATAATTTTTATACGAGAAATTATAGCAGCTTGAAAGGCCTTCAAATTATCTGGAACTCGTGCAATTATCAAATTTCCATCGACACGATAACGAATTACTAAAGTGTTACGTTGCGGTTCAAAATGTATATCAGTAGCTCGTTCATTAATACATCGTTTAATAAGCTCATTAACAAATTTTATAATAATAGCATCTTCATTTTCTGAACTAACAGCATTGTCATAAACATCATCTAAAAAATCCACTGAACTAGTGGTTAATCCAAAACGTTCATTTATTACCTTTGAAATATCATCAGAATTCCCTAAAACACATTCAATTGTATATCCTGTTGATATCGTTAACCAACGTAACTGTTCTTCGTTGAGTGGCCAACAAACAATAACCAGCAACGTTGATTGATCCAATGTTAATGGAAGAATTTTATACTTAGTAAAAAATACCGTTGGTAAAGCCTTTATAAGATGTTCATTTACAAAAAACTTTTTGTAAAATTCTACACCAGATAAATCTGCAATTATATGTTCAGCTTGTTGTAAATCAATATCCAACAATTGAGAAAATTTACGCATCCGAAATTCAAAATCAACGGCCATAATGCTAGTTAGCAATTCTGCATACTTCTTCTCAAAATTCTTTGTAAAAAGATCCATTTTTAATTCAATTTATTGTTCATGATTTTTGAAAACTCACGACGAACATTGTCATTCACTTCATTACCACCTAACTTTTGTTTATCCATACTCCCTTGCACAGAATTCTTAATAAGCATAGGCATATGATTAAATTTTATCGGCTTTAATTTTATTACCTGAAAATCTCCATTTGGAAAACTTAATTCTATGCTCTGAGTTTCAGGGAAGTACTTTTTTATTGTAAAATTTATTCCTGGTTCTTTCACTTTTTTCAGTACACTTTTGTTGCTAACTACATCATATAAACTAAACAAATATTCTCCATGAATCATAAATATACCATGCAATTCAAATTGAGCACTACATTTATCATGTTCGTCAACATTACTGATATGCTGTACAGGAGCACCAAATGGAGAGCGTTCCATTAAAGATGAATAATCCTTTCCAAAGCCATTTGCTGTGAGAAACAACAATAAAAAAACTATGAAAAAATTTTTCATTAAATTGCTCTATGAATAAATCTATTAGATTTTTGATATGACTTTTTGGGATGCTTTTTAGAAAAATTTTTTAAAAATTTTTTATTATCTTCATAAGATTTTAGCTCGCTTTTTATCTCTTCTCCTGAAAGAAATTTTTGGTAATATTCATCCTCACTGGAGGGATTTTTAATAATTGTCGGCCGAATAAAAATTATGAGTTCATTTGTCTGCTCAGATTTTATTTTTGGTGAAAATAGTGCATTGCCAATAATAGGTATAGATCCAAGTAACCACAACTTACCTCTAGAATTTATTGACTCTTTTTCTTGTAACCCCGCTAGTACTACGACATCCCCATCATGTGCACTAACAAACGAAACCGCTTGACGTTTACTTATAATAGGTTGTTTATTCCCATCAACAGTAATTTCTCCATTGATTTTTTGAATTAATTGATCAATTTTCATCTGAATAATTCCATTTTGTCCAATTAATGGTGTTACTACTAATTCTATCCCGATATCCTTATAACTAACATTGTTCCTTATCGATCTTTGATTTTGCAAATCACTAAAATTTGCAGTAATTACTGGCCTAGACTCGCCAACTTTTACAGACACTTCGCGATTATGCGTCGTTACAATCGTTGGAGCTGATAATACTATAACATTATCACAAGATTTTGCTTTATTAAATACATAACTTAATGAAAAATTGTTCAATGTACCGTTAACATGGAACCCATTATCAATGCGATTATTGGACGCCCCTGATCCATGAAAACTTACTTGATTGTCACCACTTAAAGCTACATTACCGTTGGCGTCAGTTATAGTATTATACGAAATTCCTAACGTTTCTAATCCGCTAGTCTGGTTACTCGATAAAGTAACCTGCGCTATAACAACTTCGATACGAACCTGATCTAGAAGAACGTCAATCCCATCTATAATACGACCAATTTGATTAATATCCTGTTCATTTCCACAAACAATAACAGAATTACTATATTCATCACATTCAATAGAAACATTACTTGATATCTTAAAATCATCAGATGTAGCTTCATGAACTTGAAACTGAACCATAGCAATATTTGACGGCATACTTACAGAAGCAGATTCAGGCTGTTTCCGCGAATTACGATAGTCGCCATCATTACTTCTCTCTGAAATAAGTTTTGTTAAAACATTCGCTATATTTTTCGCGTCTCCATGTTTTATCCGAAAAATTTTAGATTCTATTCGCGATGATTTAGGTTTATCAACCATATTTATTAATGTTTCAATACGCTGCAGATTTGATAATTTATCCATTACCAGTAAACTATTCGACTCTTCAAAAGATAGCACTGTCGCAACACCAAAAGAAAGAATAGGACGTATTAATTTTGAAAATTCAACAGCTGCAATATTTTGTAAAAAAAATACCTTTGCATAAATTTTGTCACTAATTGGGAGTGATAAGCTTGAACCTTCAATTAATTCTGGAGCTTGATTGATCACTGAACGAGAATTTACAGCACGTAAAAAACCATCATGACGATCTATAATAGAGACACCGTTTATACTTAACACATTT
>CBCPNC010000044.1:0-8296 GCA_965120425.1 uncultured Opitutia bacterium | reverse complement strand
AGAGAAAATGTATATCGAACATGTACAAGAAAAGTTATCAGGGGAGGATATAAATAATCAAGTTAAAATAAAGAAAGACTTGGAGGTACCGATGCATGTTGAAGCTACAGAAACTTCAGAAGTTGATTTGGATAAGAGGAGTATTGTAGAAAAATCTATTATACCTACAAGTATTATAAATCAGCAATTTGAGGAGTATTCAGAAAAAAGGTTAGAGGGTATTTTATCACCTATTGCTGCAAAGGCAACAAAAGCGGAAGAATTTAATGAAGAAGCATACAAAGCGGCACTTGAAATTTTTTATGGTAAAGGCCGTAAAATGTATAGCGTCTCTAAAAATTATATTTGCCAAATGCCTTCATATAGGACAAGGAAGCTAGTTTGTGATGTTGCTTATGTGATAGATAATTTTTCTAAAGATTCTCCGTATTTTGATACATTTTTTTTTAGTGAAATGTTTGTTCCCCCTTTGGACTATAAAATTGATCCAGCTTTAAAAGATTTTAAAGCTCTTTCTTGTTATATTATTGGCAGATTCATTTTAAATATAAATGGTCATGAACCATTATCATGTCCTAAAGACCAACAAGAAGATTTTTTTAGGCTAATTTATAACAAATCTAATAACCCTTATGTAGATGTTGAAATACGTAGTATATTACGTGAATTAGCGATACAAGGGATTATTCACTGTGAAATGCCATCGTTAAGACGTGCTGACATAATGAGGTCCCTTTTTAGAGAACATATCCTAGTGCCTCAACAAAGTGATCCAGTAAAACAAACAATACTGAGTACTTTTGCCGTTATTGGGGAGAAATATCGCCCAGTATTTGGTGATGAGGCACTTGTGCCGTATGCACGTGAACTGCTAGTGAGTTCTCTTAAGGGTATTCGTGATTCAGAACCTTTAATGGCTCATTGGAATACTTTAATTAAAGATCTTATAAAATTAATAAGATCAGGTGCAGTAGATAAAGATTCTCGAAAGGGTATCAATAAATGTGTTCAACATCTATTCGCTGATGAAGAATATCCTGCTGATGTGCAGGAATCTCTTCATGTTTTAGATCAATTATGTAGAGAGTAACTGTTTCTCAATTTTTATTTTTGTGAATAGTTTTTATGCGGAAGTAATATACTTCCGCTAAGGTTATTTTTGTTTACCGAATGTTTAGCAAATTTACCTACCAGTATAAATAATACTAACAAATGTCCTAATACTAATATAACACATATAATTACTATTTTGATGGTAATATATAGTAGTGTAAATGTATTATTATGTTTGTGTTACTGAACTTGTGTTTTTACTTTGTGTCGTTGATTTGGTTGATTAGTTATACCTTCAATTGTAACTCCACGTTCATGGAGCTCCTTTTTTACAGCAACTAGAGTTTCTTTATCTAACTTTGAGGCCAATGACTGCCAAACTGTATTCCTAGTATCTGATGGTATCGCTGCAATAGCTTGAGCAATGCCTTCAGCAATGCCTTCAGCTTTTGCTTTGTTAATTTTTCTATCTATTGGTAGAGTTCCAAACATACACTCGAGTTCTTCTTTTGTCCATGAAACGTTTTCCATATTATCCTTATTAACTTGCGTTAAATTCATTATTTCAATAAATGTTTTTTCTGTTTTTTCAGTAAAGTTTTTTAAAAATTCCTTTAAAAGATCTGGGTTAAATAAATGCCCATGGGATATAAGTGTACACATAGTTCCGAATATCTGGCGGACATTTTGATCAGTATTAGTACATAATTTTTGAAATTTTTCTCTGTGATCATTAGCTTCCTCTAAAGTGAAGTCCTTTTGTTTTCTTTTTGGCATTGAACCTATACTAATGATAGCTGCAGCTTCACCACTATTAGGAGCTTCTTTACAATAAGTTATTTCCTTTACAAAAGTTTTATTAGCGATTTTACTGTATCCCACATATACTATACCGCAATGAAATCTTGACGGATTTATCTTTCCTTGTTTGTCGTTATCACCTTGGACTGGGCTTTTATCCCAATCTTGAAATTTACTACCATATATGTAATTTAATATTCTAGCCGGCATGTCATCGCTAGTATTTATAATACATTGTGTTTATTTTTCTGTTGCATATCGGCAATAATAATCATCCTGCGTCGATTTATATCATCAATAGCGTCTATAGCATCTTTCTTGGTCGTATCATTAATATTAAGATTCTCTTTTGTAGACGGTGATAATGCAATTCTTGAGTCGCATTCTAAAGTACGTGTACTATCTAATACTGTATCCAATTTTTCACATGTGCGATCGTTTATAGACTGTTCTAAGTTTTTAACGTTAGGAAATATTAATGCTGTATGTGTTATGGATAATAATCTCAATATGTCTTGATTATCGCTTGTATGAATTGTCCTCCATATGTTGTCCTTCCTCATGCTCATGTAGGCAATTTTGTTTTTCTTAGCTGACTCTAATAATTCGTTTAATTGGTTATCATCTAATTTATATAATTGGTTAGGGTCTAAATTTGCTAACTGGTCATTTGGATTACTGTATTGTGTACGCGTAGTTTCCATTTTTAATTACTCTTTTGAATATAAACTTTTAAATCAGCCCGATTAGTTATAGCTAGCTTTATATATTTTTGTGTTACTTATTGTTGTTTTAATTTATTTGTCAATACTTGTCTTTAACAGAAATAGATGTGTATCTAGTTTGTTTTGTGCATAACTAAAAGGACGTTAAACTTAAATAGTAAAATTAGGTTAAAAATTTCTATAAACTTACTTCGAAAAATTTTTTATCTGTTATTTTGGAGAAATTTTTTTGTCAAATTTTCTTGAAAATTTCGTCTTATTTTTAAGTTTTTTTACTAGAATGCGTGGCAGCTACGTTAAGAACAATTATAGCTAAGTACTGATGTAGTTTAATATTGATTATTAGTTAATAATACAATACGATTATTGTATTGATGTTTTTAGAAAAAAGCAAACCAGATTTATCAAGGTATTTATCATTAGTATCTAATTTATATGAAAATATTGTTGATGTTAGTACCTTATGCCAAAGTGAGACGCAATTAATTAAAGTGTTGGTTAAAATTAGTAAATTAATTAGAAATAATTACCATTATTTTAGTAGAAATGAATTAAGAGAAATTCATGATACACTATCAACGTTGTGTAGTACGTCTCGTATTAAAGTTAACGATAAATGTTATGCTTTAAATGATTTTGATTCTGCTAGTAGTCTAGTAAGATCAACGACAGACAAAATAGTTTGTTTTGAATTCTTGCGTGGGTTACAGCAGAGTATCAATGTTACTATTTTAACGGAATATATTTTAATGCTGATTGATGCTATATGTTTAAGAAATTTTAAGTCATTAAAATTAAAGTTATTAGCGAAAGGTATGTCTAATGCAGTATTTTGTGCATATGATGGTGCTGATAAAATTGCTGTTCGTTATGACAAATTTTATGGAAGATATTTTGATCCGGTATCTGCGTGGCATTCTGAAAAAGTACAATTTGTTAACATCGGTAGTCGTACCGGAAGTTATAGACGGATTTTAGCTGTTCAAGCAGTGCAAAAATTGATGTTAAAACTTGGTGCTCCAGAAGTGATATTACAAATGACTCCTGCAATAATTACTAATAAGTCAAATTTAGTGGTTTGGTTAATGCCTAGATTGAGAAAAGGTCATTTAAAAATGACCGCTGAAAATATTAGGCGCTTAACTTGGTTACAATTACAAGATTGTTTACTTGGAGTAGTAGATAGGCATAATTGTAATATTTTGTATGATCATTTGGGGCGTCCATGGGGAATTGACTATGATTTTTGTTTCCCGACGAATAATCGAAAATTAGCTAGCGATATTCCTAATACGCTTATAGATTTAGAAGATGGATTTGTGACGAAATTTTATGAAGAACACAATTATGTTTTTTGCAATATGTTAGCTAAGTTATTGCATTCAGTAGATTGTATTACGTATACAAATTATTGCTTCCATCCGTTTATAGATGTAGATATGTGTGATGCTTTTATCAAAATTGATATTAAAAAATTAGAAGAAATTTATCGCGCTTGTAGATTAACCGAATCTGAAATAGTGCCTGCATTAAAGAGGTTGGTTATATTGCAAGACCGTATTATGTCTTTGCCTCAAGAAAAGATTTTAGATCCCCGAACAGGGTGGGGAAAATTAAGTACGCTTTCTAAACAGGAATTATATCACTTAGGTATGTCTACGTTTAATAGTTATGCAGTGCATTTAAAATATGGTTGGTATTGATCGGCAAATTGTTCTTTTTGTGGAAGTTTTATATGCCATCATACACTCCTTGTTTTTTAAGTTAGTTCATTGTACATACTTAATTTCCATAATGCACTCTGAAAATATGATGACAAAGGAGCTGAAATTGTAGTTAATTGTTTTGTAATTGGATGATTAAACTGTAGAGTTTGAGCATGTAAAAGAGGATATTCAAAATAAATTTGATCATCAAAATTGCGGTTGTAACCGTAGGTAAAGTCACCTAAAATGGGATGCCCAATGCTTGATAAATGTACTCGAATTTGGTGAGTGCGCCCGGTATGAATATTTATACTTAAGAGCGAAAATTTTTTCTTAAATATTTTTAATACCACCCAATCCGTAAGCGCTGATCGACCATCGGAGCGTATACACATCTTTGTTTTGATTGTTTTATGGCGACCAATTGGTTTATTAATTGTTCCGCTAAATATATCCAAACTGCCACATGCAATTGCTAAGTATTGTTTGTTAATTTTATGTGCTGCAAATAATTTTATTAATTGTAAATAAGCTTCATCGGTTTTAGCAAATAATATGGCACCGGTGGTATCTTTATCTAATCTATGCACTATTCCTGGTCGAATAGTTCCACCAAGTTTACTTAAGTTACAATGTGCTAGGATCCCTTCAACAAGTGTTGGGGAAATTGTTCCATGTCCAGCATGTACAACTATTCCCATTGGTTTGTTAATTACAATAATATGTTCATCTTCATATAAAATTTCCAATGGAATATGATAGGGAATGGCAGTGATTTCAGGACAGTATATCTTGTCAAATTCTAAAATATCACCGTTTTTAAGTAAATATTTTGGCTTTATTACTTCACCGTTGCATAAGATTTGATTATTATCGAACGATTTTTTTATCTGCATTCTGCTAATATTTAAGTATTGAGAAGCTAAAAACTTATCGGCACGGATGGGTGTGTTTATATCTGCAATGACTATTTTGGTCATAGATTTTGCTAAAAACATTTGCGGTGAAGCACTCCATAACGTATATTGGCCAATGATATTGTGATATATTTGCGTGATGTTAATTCCAACATCACTAAAACGATAGCTAAAGCAATATCAAATATATCGCTTTTTCCAGATGGAATTCCGAAATTTATTCGCTCAGAAATGTTCATATTCCGTATTTTTTGATAAAGTCCATATATTTCTCTATAAGATAGTTTATTGCCTTGGTGTTTGCCCAAGATTTTTTTTGCAATCAATAAAGAACCCCCTGTGCCTATTAGTGGATATTCTATTAGATTAAAATTAGTATATATTTCTTTTATGTTCTCAAAACAAAAATTTTGAATGTTTTCAAAGTTATTTGATAAGTAATTACGTTGAAGATACTGCCTTATACTAATCGTACCGATATTTTTACTTGATGAATAGATTAATAGATTTTTATCAAAAATATTAAATTCTACACTTCCACCACCAATATCAAATGAAAAAAATGAATGTATATTTTCCAGTTGTTGTATAGCATGAGCAATTAGCATGGCTTCTTGTGTGCCTGTAAGCACATGTATTGGTAAATTTAATGTTTGTTTCGTATTAATTATAAGGGAATCAGCATTAACTGCTGAACGCATAGCATACGTCGCAATACAAATGTTTTTAATTGCGTTATTTTTCTCTCCGATTGTCAGTAATTCTTGTAAAATTTCGAGTGTATTTTTTTGAATTTGTGATGTTATATATGAATCTTGATTTAAGAGCCTAATATCATTAGTTGTAAATATTCTTTCGCGATAACTGTTATTGGATATTGGCTTATATATTGAAGCTTTAATTGAGCTTGATCCAATATCTATAACGTTATACATCTTCGGGTTTTAATTTTTTTAGTTTAGAACTAAATTTTTTTATGAAAATATTTTGTAGTAATGATAGAATTCGTTGCAATATATTTTGCTTAAAATTATTCCATGGAGTATATGCCCGATACTTGAAATACTCGTTGTAATATAACCGCTGTTTTTTGATCGTAAATTTTTCCAATGAAATTTGATATGAATATTGTTTCGGTTTCGAATCCCAAGGTTTAGTTATAGCAGAAAAATGGATTATTTTGGGCAACTTTTGATCTTCTTTAAGATTTGGGTTACTTCTTAGCGAAAAGACTTGAAAATTCCATGTAAAAGGTAGGTGTAAAAAGTTTCCATTTGTGATAATATTTAATGCATCTTGATCAGGGTATGATAATAGTGGGTGTATATCTGAACTTAACAAATCTATACATTGTTGTTCAAATTTTTCTTCTCGCATCTTCTCTAAATTAAGTAACAATACTCCGCTGTTAAAATATCCAAGATTTACTGGTAAGTTTAATTTTTTTGATTGCTTTTCAGCTGTTGCAGAAGTTAATTCATATTCATCTACTGCACCTAAAAGGTGGTTAGAAATGTCAATTTCAAATAGCTCAGTTATGTCAGATGTAATTACTGTATCAGAATCAAGATATATTCCTTTGCTATAATCTCTTAATAGGGATGGCATTTTAATACGATAAAAAATTAAATGTCCCCATGTTGGTTTTACAAAAAATCTACTAAACTCGTTATTGTTAGGATCAATATCTATAAATGTTAACTGTGATTGTTTTAATTGAGAGGTTTTTAGTAGATTATTTTTATTTTCTTCAGAAAGTGAATCTGAAATAATAAAGAAATGAATTAAATATTTATCGGATGAATTTTTTAGCAGAGAAGCTATACTAGTTGCACAGTGTGGAGCAAAATTATTATCTATATTGTATACAATAGGTAATTCTTTCATACTTGTTGTTACAAGTTTAGTTTTTTTGATCAAAATTTCAATTTTTATTACCGAGTTAATTGTATTTTATAATTTTTTTTAGTTGATTTTCGTAGTATTTGATCTATTGGTAACCAGTATTTTCGAAGAATAGAGCATTAATATCGCCATGAAACAATTAAAATTATCTGTAGAGAAAAGAACTAAAACTGGTCGCCAATATATTCGTAAATTACGTTGTGCTGGGCGTATTCCAGCAGTTGTATATGGCAAATCTGGAACACAATCACTTTCATTAGATGAAAAGGATTTTAGGTCATTGTTGCGTGAAAAAGGGCAGTCAGCTTCATTAATTAGTATAGAATTTCCAGAAAACAAGGAAGAATCTATCTTGTCTACTATCGCTGATATGCAGCGCGATCCAATTACAGATCGTTTTTTACATGTAGATTTTCATGAGGTATCTAGAACAGAAAAGATGACAACAACTGTGCCTGTAGAGTTTATTGGAGAATCAGTAGGAGTACGTGATTTTGGTGGTGTGTTGGATATTGCGAAACATGAATTAATTATAAAATGCTTGCCAGCAGATCTTCCGGAAAGTATTAAGGTTGACATTAGTAAACTGCAAGTAGGTGATATCATACACGTTGGAAATTTACCTCATTTAGATGGTGTAGAGTTTGTGGATAATATTAATGTAGCAGTTGTTTCATGTAAGAGTGTTGAAGAAGATAATAAAGAAAATGAGGATGCTGAATCAGGGAAAGAGGATGTTTCTGTAACTTCTAATGTTTCCACAGAAAATTCATAAAATTGGGATCTGATTCAATGTAAATGAGCGTGAAAATTGTTGTAGGGTTGGGGAATCCGGGGAAAGAATATGTAGGGACTAGACATAATACCGGTAGGTATTTGATTGAATGTTTTTGTGCGCTTCATAAGGGTGTTTGGCAAAAAGAGAAAAAATTACAGTCTGATATTTGTAAGCTGGCTAACAATCAAAGAGATCTTTTTTTTGTCAAACCAAATGTTTTCATGAATGATAGTGGTGGCCCTTTACAAAGGGTCTGCAAATTTTATAAAATTTCTATAGATTCAGTAGTAGTTGTCTATGATGATATTGCATTTAAAGTTGGCGATTTTCGTATTACTTATCGCAGTGGGACAGGTGGCCATAATGGAGTTGCAGATATTTTAAAAAAAAATGGACCAGGTTTTGTGCGAT
>CBCPNC010000043.1:0-3331 GCA_965120425.1 uncultured Opitutia bacterium | reverse complement strand
TGTCAATATCTTGGGTGCGATCAGTAAAGGAAGCGGGTCAAGTGGTACGGACGGTAGTAGTTTGACAATAGATAATGGTTGGACTGTTAATGTATATGGTCCAGTGGAAGGATTGGAATCAATAAATGTTAAAAATGGAGTGATGAATACTTATGGTTCTTTAAAAGATATTACATTAGAAGGTGGAGGAACAATAAATGCGTATGGGGAATCTAAAAATATAGGGACTATATGCTTAAAAGAAGGTGTTTTGAAACTTAATAAATGTGATAATAATAGAGCAGAATCGGTATTGCAAGATATGGCTGGAAAAATGAAAGTTGCTCAGGATGGACATCTGTATCCAGTTGAAATGCAAGGTACAGCAGAATATGTTAGTAGCTTCGGCACTTGTGGAAAATTAGTCTTAAATGAAGGAGACAGTGTAGTATTCCATATAGATAGCTCTAAAAAGGATGAAAGTATTAATTCTAGTGGTGATGGATTTGAACTAGTAAAAGGATATATAGAAATAGATTCTAGTTTGTCTGATGCAATAGATTTCAATGGCGGAAAATTGTACTTCGTTGATGATAATAAAAATAAAGATGAAAATCTTGATCTTGATGCATTGTTTATCCGTACACCGGGAATGACGATTCAAGATATTTTAGGAACAGACGAAGTAGAAAAATTAGGTTTTGAACAGGTTACAGGACATGAAGGCTTGTGGCAATTGACAAATCCAGAAAAGTTAACAATTGAAGAAGCTGAAGATGATAGTACACCAGAGGTTGCAGAAAAAAATACAGTATTAAAAGCAGCAAGTACAGTAGCGCGTGCAAGAAGTTCTTTATTAAGTATGGTGAACGCGTTAAGTGTCGATGATTCTGAGCTAACTAGTGGTAGTATTAAAATTAATGAAAAGATAGGGGTTATGGTTGGAGATATACATGATGTGAGTACTGCATCTCTTGCACTTGGAGATGAAGCAAAAGTGTGTACGAATTCTGCTATGGCATCAATTAATGCTTCAATGATAAAGATATTCCGCAGTTCATTTGCTTCAAGACTATCAGATGTTAAAGGTAATGGTAATGACCCATTCTTGTCTGTCATCGGTGGACATTTGCATCAGGGACAAATTGATGGGGTTGGGTACAGTGCAGATACGTATGGTGTTGCCGGAGGAGCAGATAAATTGCTAAAACTTTCACAAGAAAAGTATTTGAAGCTCGGGGTAGCTATTGGATATATCTATGGTGATGTTGACCTTAAAGGAAATTTAGTAAACACTCAGATTGCCAAGGAAGATTTATATGTAGCTTCTGTATATGGCGCATATGAATCATTCGATAAGAAAAATTTAAAGACTGACATTAACGTGTTCTTTGGATTTGGATATGGTGAAAGCAGATTAAAGAGAATTGACTCTAAGTCTAATGTTTACAGTGGAACGATGAAATCTCATAATGAATCTATTGCTATAGAATTTGTTAAAAACTTATATGCCATACATGAGGTTCAAATGGGGCTTTGGTTGAAGATGGATTATAATCACATTCATCAAAGAGGATACAGTGAAAAAGGAAATAGAACCTATGCAAAATCAGTATCTAAGGCGAATTTTGATTTGCTGAATACAACAGTTGGGGTAAATATCGAAAGAGAATTTCAAAATTTTTCCAATGAAAAAAGCCGTTTACGGTTGTATATGAAAGCTGGTTGGAATTGTCAACCTATACGGGATAATTCTAGCATACGTGGTGTAGTTACTAATGCAAATTTCGTACCAAGTGTAAGTTTTGGCTCACGTAATACTGGTGTTGTTGCTGCTGGATTCCGAGAAAAATTCAATGAACATTGGGATATGGTCGGAGAATGGAATGGAACATTTAGCAGAAAGCAATCAGACAATACTGTTACTCTCGGATTAGGATATTCATTCTAAAATATACAAAAATTCTGAATAAAAGCGGCATCTATTGCCGCTTTTTTTATTTACATGTTCGCAAAAGTTGCAATTGAATTTTATTCGCAGTTTTAGCGATTATTTTTGTTTTATTTTTTTACAAGTAATTTACTTTTTTTGGCTATTTAATAGTGCTTGACGTTTATCACTTTTTGTATTTCTGTATGTATAGCCTTAATTTTTTTTGATTAAAAAATTTTTATGAGCAATAACGAAGTTATTAAAGCTAAGTTTAATCAATTTGTAGAACTTCCTGTTAGTGCGGTTTTAGATTCCGCTAAAAATTTAAATGTAGAACATTTTACTGTAACATCAGATGCGATGTTTAAGCGTTGCTTTGTTCAAGGATCTACTAATGTTGATGAACATCGTCGTGTATTAGTCAGGTGCGTAAGTGATATGGTTGCAAATTTCCCTGAACAGAAGTTGATTGACAGAAGTGTGACACAATTGTCTCAAGGGAAGAGTTTAAGTTCATGTTCTGTTAAGTCTAGTGAACTATTAGCAGAAGTTGTCCATAATACTCAAGCAAGTGTTAATTTAAATGGAGAGGGAGATAAGCAATCAACGGAGATAGAAAAGAGTTTGCCCAAAGAGCCCAAAGTAGATTTGACTGTTAAAAACACGATGGAAAATGGCAAATCTTGTATAATTGGGGTAGAAATGCAAGTTAGAAAAAATCCCATGTTGCCAATGTTTATTCGCTTACAACATTATGGTGTTGCATTGGCAGTAAAATATATGGGCAAAGATGGTGTAGAGAAGATCTTTGAAGTTGCTTTATGTATGTGGGATTGGCCACGCAGTAATAATAGTAACAATGTGAATGGAAGTAATGATGAAAGGTTAGAACCAACAGATTGGATTCAGTTACGGGGTAAACAAGGAAACATTGCAAAATGAAGGGACTATTCAAGAAAAGGATCATTTGTCATATCCATTATGTTGTGTGCAAATTATGTTAGGGAGTAACGTAAATGTTTTAGAACATCTAATTACTAAACTTAATGAAGGGGTTATTAGTATTGTTTCCAGTGTTAATGTACCTAATCGAAGAGCAGTGAATAGGTTTCATGAAAATAGGAAAAATAATCAAAAAATTTTGAAAAAACGATTTAACAAATTGTATGGTTGTAACATAGATGATTTACGAGCAAGCTTTCAGGAAAAATTGGAAGATAAAGTATACAATATTAAAACTGGAAAAGTAGGAGGGTTGTGTCTGAGGAAGATTTGCCAGGTGATTTAAAGAAAGATTTTAGAATATTAGAAGATTATGAGATGTTAGAGTTTTTTAGTGTTGGGAATGTGACGTCGGAGGAAAATGTAAAAAAAGAAGTGATAAGCAAAACAATAAGGAGTTTATATATGGAAACAGCA
>CBCPNC010000042.1:0-5151 GCA_965120425.1 uncultured Opitutia bacterium | reverse complement strand
CACCCTACAGTCAATCCAAGAAATTTATATAAATATCCCATAAACGTAGCATCTCGTAACGCTAAATAATCATTCACGGTAACAAGTTGGCAATTTTTCCCTGTTAAGGCATTTAAATACAATGGCAACGTAGCAACTAATGTTTTCCCTTCTCCTGTAGCCATTTCTGCAATTTTTCCTTGATGAAGCGCAATTCCACCAATTAACTGCACATCATAGTGTACCATATCCCAACTCAATTCATGTCCACATACCAAACATGTTGTTCCGCACAACCTACGCGCTGCATTTTTAACAACGGCAAATGCTTCCGGCAAAATCTTATCTAAAGACTCGCCATTAGATATCCTAGTTTTAAACTCTGAAGTTTTATTTTTTAGGTCTTCATCAGACAGATCATTATAACTTTTTTCAATCTGATTAATCTTATTAACTATTGGTTGGCATCGTTTTAAAAATTTTCTATAATGCCTTCCAGCAAATATCTTAAAAATTTTTCCAATCATATATTGGCATATATATCTATAATTATTCCTATGTACCATCAAAAAATAAAAAATTTTTATCTTTGCATATAGCTCAAAAAATATTACACTCCTGAACTATATGACTAATTCTATTTCACCAACAACTGTTGGTTCCTCTCAAAAACCAATAGATTCAAATGTTGCTGCTACTTTTTCTGTACACCAAGCGCAAGTAAATCCAGAAATTGGCAATTTTGCTCATGGCGAGCATATTAGCCATGAGAAACCAATAGGTACTCGCAATTTAACTACTTTAGACTCACCTAGCACGTCTGAAATAGCTAATCCATCAGTAGCTGATAAACTTGCAGTTATTAAAAACATCCCTTTAGGTACGGATCCTGCCACAATCGCATCAGCAGTGGATGCTCTACGTACAGAGATTTTAAATAACAAAGAGAATTTGAATTCTACGGAGTTCGCAACTCTTCAAAAAGCAATGGCAGCACTCACTAGAAGATGTAATTTGCACAACGATAAGGCTTGTATGCCAAGAATTGAACAAACCTGTATTACAATAGATGCTATTGCAAGCGGACAAACAGATGTCACTAAAGGAGAAAAATTGGGGAATGGGACTGTAAATAGCGTATTTCTGTGCCCAGTGGCAGATAAAGAACTAGTTTTAAAAGAATGTATTCATTCTCAAATAACAAGGGCGCAATTTGACGAAAATTCTGTACCAGAATTTTCGTCGGGACTTTTTAAAATAGGCAAAGATAAAAGTTATGCATTTCTAAATGATGATACTACTGTTGAACAGTTTCAAAAAATCCAAAATTTATTAAAAAAATCACCCAAACTCCTCAGTGACTCTGGTTATGAGTTGGAAAAATCAGGCGCTAATGTGATGTTATATAATGGAAAAGATCAGTTAGTAGCAGAAAAATTAGCGAATGGCAACTATAGAATACATAATCCAGGGGAAAGAGGTTATTATAAAGAGATAGATAGAAATGGTCACGTTACTGAAGTACGTACTAGAGGTCGTTATCATACATATACCCCAGGGAGTGAAACTTATACTCTCAATGACGGCGCAAATATAGAGGTGGCATACCATACTATGATGAATACCCCCGCAAAATATGTTAAAACAGTCACTAAAAAATCTCTAGGTGGAGAAACAAAAACTATTGAATTTCCACCGCCAAATACAATCAAAGAAAAAGTGACAAATACAGAAGAATTGGGAAATGGTATGCTTTTATCTTCAGAAAATATAAATCCAGAACAGAGAGATGTTATTGATAAGATCAAAGATCTAAATAGTAAAATGTCATTGCGTGATTCTTTTAGGACAACTTTTGTATCCCAAGGAAACATTAGCGGCCATTTAGACATGTATGGCGCCAATAAAGGAACAACAATTGTAGAAGAATTATTAGGTACACATACATGTGCCCAAATTTCTGCTGCCCTAGACCACGATGGAAATGCTTATATCGCTATGGGAAAAGCCCTTGGTAAAGATATGTTCCATCAAACAACAATGTTCTATGATAAATCTGACTATACAATAAAAACAGATAATGGAGAAGGAGAATTAGTGTCTATAAATCTCAAAACTCAAGTTAAAATTATGGCAGAATGTTCTGCGTTACAAGCTTTAGATTGTATAACGGGGCAGATGGATAGACATCCAGGTAACATTATGTCTGAAGATGGTCTCCATTTTATAGGCATAGACAATGACCTCGGATTTATTACACCAGAGAGAAGACCTGAACTAGCCAATAAAGTCAATAATGTAATAAGAGACCCATCCAAAACGAGCAATCAATCTTTAGATGGAAATTCTCCAAGAAATTTTTGTATGCCACCTGTGCTAGACGTTGATACTGCAAACAAAATATTGCAACTTGACCCTGGAAAATTAGAAGGTCGTTTGAAAGACGAAACAACTTTACCTGAAAGTGCTATAAAAGCAGCTAAAGAGAGGTTGGAGATTGTAAAAAGCAACATAAGAAAGATGGCAGATATAGGTAATGAGGTCAACTCTATTCCTAATGACTCAAAGTCAACTTGGGAATCAGGTGGCACAAAATTTATAGGCAGAATTGAGAACGCAAACAGATTAAATTCCTATGCTTTACAAAGTTTTTTGCCAATACGATACACAAGGACATAGTTGCCGATGCGACTACGACTACTAATAAGGATATAATTATGAATCGCGCCTGGCGTCTATCAATTATGGGGACAAAAGAACAAGCCTAAATAAATAATTGACAAAAAAGTAAAAAATAGGAGACTTATTTTGTGGATTTTGACTTCTCATTGGATCATTACAGCGACCTTCCCCCAACATGGAGTATACCTAATATATTCGCATCAAAGATTTGTCAAGAAGAGCTTGGAGGAATTAATGTATGCGAAGCATTGCAAAATCAATTTAATTACTTTACACAGTGCGGATATTTATTCACAAGTGATTCCTGCATCTATCTTGGAGAAGAATATCCTACCTTAGAAAAACTAATGTCCTTAAAAGAACCATTTTGTGCATTTGGGCAGCCGCCGGGGCATGGGTTGAATGAGTATGAATTTGTTATATATTACGCTGATGCAGGACGCGTATTTATGATGAATATTCCTCATGGAGGAGCCTTCATGGATAATGCAGAAAGCGCCCAGAAAATTAATGAAGCTTTCCAAAAATTGGAAGAATTTATATTAAGTCCTCAAAATATTCCGGAAGGCAGCAAAAATGGGCTATTCTATAAATACGGACTAGGAGGATTTTCTCCAATATTTAATATAGACTGCAAAACATTGGAATTCAGAGATTCAACCAGCATTAAAAAAGAATAAAACAAATTTTACAATTTGTATTGACATGCTTTTTTAAAGTTATTTAGAAACTAATGTGAGTTTATTGCAGGGTGGAGCAGTCTGGTAGCTCGTCAGGCTCATAACCTGAAGGTCCTTGGTTCAAATCCAAGCCCTGCACCCAATGTAAAGTGCATGAATTCAGAAAGTCAGAGATCAGGGTGGAGTTTCATTACGTTTTTTTACAAAATAAATTGACGTGTGTTGGTGGTTGTGTTATTTTCTACACTGAGAGGTTTCAGTATGATTAAGAATGTTACCCAGTGTTTCATGATAAAAAAATTGAACACAAGAAACACATGAGACTAGAGATGAGGAAGGGGCGCAATGGGAAGTTACGCAGTGATTGGTATGGAGTTTAGAAGCATTGCATCAATCTTGGGGTGGCAATTAAAAGAAATCCACCTGCGTCATTGAAAGAATCCGGTGATCTGATATTCGAACGTACACGTGTACGAACAGAAGAAAAACTGCTCAGTATCGTGAAGTTTGCAAAGTCTGCCAAACATTCACAATATATTCTCGAAAAATTATATGAACAAAAAACCGGTGCCGCTGTCCCAGAAGCAAAATTAAACGACTTAGTAACCGATTGGATAAATATCCCACACTCGAAAACACGAAGCAAAAAATACATCTCCTCGTGCTCAGCTATCTTGCGGAGGTTTGTTAAATTAATAAACTTAAAAAATCGTAAGCTTTCATGCTTATCATAAGTTCCAAATAACCTATTTATCGAATTCCTAGAAGCCGAAGAAAACCGCGGAATATCGGCTAAAACATACAACGATATCGTTAAACTACTGCGTACAACATGGAGTAAATTACTTCCTGGATTTCAAAATCCGCTGGCCAATATACCGAGCAAACGAGTGAACATGTGTTTCCGTAATCCGTTATTAAATAAGCAGTTACATGATATTTGAGCAACTGCTAGTGAAGATAGCTTCATTTATCCATTTATTGCAACTAGAATTTGTACAGCTATGCGGCACGAAGATTGTTGCTTGTTAAAGAGGAACAATATCGACCTAAAGAATGATTTTATCTCCGTAAAAACCGCGAAAACGGGCATACAAACGAAAATTCCCGATAAGAACAAATACAAGTGAACAATGGGAACTTTTTTGGGAACGCCTCATGGACGAATTGCCGGCATTCATATATTGGCTCTTAAATGTTTTCCAAATTCCAGAAGAACTTCGCAGCGAACGTTTTGGGATTGTTCACTTTCATCACCCAAACTTGTTGACCGCAATCGACATCTTATCACCGGAAGCACAATTGCTGGACCTTATCGATTCTTATTTGAGCCACCTCTTACCACAGGAGTTTACGGCCCGAGAATTGGAGAAATTACTGCGTGAATGCGTGGACCGCTATTTAGTCGATCGGTTGTTTACTTTTAACAATACATGTGGAAAATTCTTAGGCAAATTGGCAAACTCTCGGCTAGATAGAGTGCAGGCTAAGCGCTCATCAACATGTCGAAAATGGCTGATTACCTGGGCGAACGACAACAAATCGGTTAACAAAAATTAAATCACTAAACTTGTATTGGTCAGTGACGGCAGTGACGCCAATTTTTAATTTCAACAGGACTTTTTTATTATGTATAAACAAAAGTTATTTTTAATTAAATATCATGAAAAACTACGCAACATACCCGCACCTGGAAATGGATGCCACACTTTTTTATTAAGCGTAGCAAACACGGGGGTATCAGCACATGTACCTGATCAAGAAATATTTGAGAATATCAAGAACAACATCCCAGCTGGCAATCGAATAG